>DASXSZ010000152.1:0-3464 GCA_036505735.1 Solirubrobacterales bacterium | reverse complement strand
GACGTGTCCGACGACGCCCACGATCTCGACCCAGGGCAAGCCGGCCACCGGGATCCGGAAGCGCTTGCCCAGCGCGCTCTCGCCGGGCCAGATCGCGCGCGCGATTCGCTCGTCCACGAGACCGACCGGCGGCGCGGTCTCCGTGTCCCGCTCCGTGAACAGCCGGCCCTCGCGCAGCGGGATGCCGATGGCCTCGACGTATCCTGGCGTGATCGTCCGCCAATCGACGACCGCCTCCGCTTCGCTCGAACGGTCGAACTCGACCGAGCCGATCTGGGCGCCGGCCAGCGGCAGCCGATTGACCATCCCCGCGGCCGCGACGCCCGGCACCGAGGAGACCTGCTCGAGGATGCGGCCGCAGAAGGCGGCGACGTCCTGATCCTTCGGGTACTTGGAGCGGGGGATCGCGAGGTGGAGGCTCAGCACGTTGTCGGCTCGAAAGCCGGGGTCGACCGCGCTCAGGGCCGCGAAGCTCTGGGCCAGCAGACCGGCGCCGACGAGCAGCGGCACCGTGAGCGCGACCTGCGCGACGACGAGGAGGCTGCCCGCCCTCGATTGGCCGCGGCCGCCGGCGGCGGATCGGCCGCCTTCGCGCGTCGCGCCGGCGATGTCCGACCGCCAGGCCTGCACGGCGGGGACGAGGCCCGCGACGATGCCCGTCAGCGCCAGCATGGATACTGAGAAAGCCAGCACCGGCGCGTTCACCGCGATGCTCTCGACGCGCGGCAGCCCGGCCGGGGCTAGCGGGATGAACGCCTTGACGGCCCACACCCCCGCGATCACCCCCAGCGCGCCGCCGAGGGCGAGGATCGGCGCCACTTCCGCCAGGGCCTGCGCGGCGAGCCGCCCCCGCGAGGCGCCGAGGGTCCGGCGCACGGCGAACTCCCGCGTGCGCGTGATCGCGCGAGCCCCGAACAGGCTCGAGAGGTTGAGGCAGGCGACCAGCAGCAGGCAGCCGACCGCGCCGAGCAGCATGAGCAGCGCGGGGCGCACGGGATTCACCACGTCCGCGAGCAGGGGGACGACCTCGGCGCCGATCTCGCGGTTCATGGGGTAGGTGGCCTCGAGGCGGCGGGCGATCGCGTCCATCTCGCTCTGCGCCGCCGCCACCGACACGCCGCGCTTCAGCCGGCCGACCACGAGGTAGTTCTGGACCGTCTTCCGCGCCAGCTCGTTGGGGTCGACCGTGAGCGGCTTCCAGACCTGGAATTCCCGCCCGGGATATTGGAAGTCCGGTCGCATCACGCCGATCACGGTGTGCGGGATCCCGCTCAGCCGGATCTGCCGGCCGACGATCGACGGGTCCGCCGCGAACCGCCGCCTCCACAGCCCGTCGCTCAGGAGCACCACGTCGTCGTGACCGATCTCGTCCTCGTCCTCGGTGAAGGTCCGGCCGAGAGCCGGAGTGACACCGAGCACGGCGAACAGGTTCGCCGACACGCGCGCGCCGAGCACGCGCTCGGGCTCGCCGCCGTCGGTGAGGTTGAAGTTGGCGAGGTACCGCACGAGGGCGATGTCTTCGAAGACGTGGTTCTGCGCGCGCCAGTCCCGGTAGTCGGCCGCGTTCGGTAGCGCGTGGGACAAGCCGAGCCGAGGGGCGCGCGTCCAGAGCGCAACCAGCCGCTCCGGCTCGCGGTAGGGCAGCGGCCGCAGCACGACACCGTAAACCACGCTGAAGATCGCGGTGACGGCGCCGATCCCCAGCGCGACGATGGTCACGCTGGCCGCGGTGAAGGCCGGAGACCGCCTCAGCAACCGGGCGCCGTAGACGACGTCGCGAGCCAGGTTGCGGGCCGTTTCGCCCGGACGGGTCTCGCGCGCCTCCTCCTTGATCTGCTCGACGCCGCCGAGCGAGAGCGCGGCGGCGCGCCGGGCCTCGGCCGGCGACATCCCGGCCTCGAGGTTGGCCTGGACCTGGCGCTCGAGATGGAACCGCAGCTCCTCGTCCAGCTCCGCGTCGATGCGGGAGGATCGGAACCACGAACGAAGCAGCGCAGCGAGGCGGGGAAGCATCAGCTCGTCCGCAGCACGAGGGCGATCGCGCCCGAGAGTCGCTCCCACCCCGCCTGCTCCCGCTCGAGATGCCGGCGCCCGGTCCGGGTCAGCCGGTAGAACCGCGCCCGCCGGTTGTTGTCGGAGGAGCCCCAGTCGGCGGTGATCCAGCCTTGGCGCTCCAGCCGCTGCAGGGCGGGGTAGAGCGAGCCCTGCTGCACCTGCAGCACGTCGTTCGAGAGCTGGCGGATGCGCTGCGCGATCGCCCAGCCGTGCAGGGGTTGCGGGGCGATCGTCTTCAGGATCAGCAGGTCGACGGTGCCCTGCACGAGGTCGGTCGGCTTGCCCACGGCGCCCCCCTTGACGGTCTACAAGAGTGTAGGCCGCGTTGTTGTCGACCGTCAAGGGGAGAGCGGGGCCGCCGGGCGCGCTACTTCGGCTGGGGCACGATCCGGATGTAGGGCTTCGGCGCCTTCCAGCCGTTCGGGTACTTCTGCTTCGCCTCTTCGTCGGAGACGGAGCCCGCGATGATCACGTCCTCGCCGGCCTTCCAGTTCACGGGCGTGGCCACCTTGTGCTTGGCGGTGAGCTGGATGGAGTCGATCACCCGCAGGACCTCGTCGAAGTTGCGGCCGGTGGTCATCGGGTAGGTGAGCGAGAGCTTGACCTTCTTGTCGGGCCCGACCACGAAGACCGATCGCACGGTCGCGTTGTCCGCGGCTGTCCGCTTCCCGCCGGTGGCGTTGGGGTGGATCATGTCGTAGAGCTTGGCCACGTTGAGGTCGGCGTCTCCGATGATCGGGTAGTTCGGCGCCGCGCCCTGGGTCTCCTCGATGTCCTTGGCCCAGCGCTTGTGGTCGTCCACCGGATCGACGCTCAGGCCGATGATCTTGGTGTTCCGCTTCTTGAACTCCGGGGCGAGCTTGGCCATGTAGCCGAGCTCGGTGGTGCAGACCGGTGTGAAGTCCTTGGGGTGGGAGAACAGGATCGCCCACCCGTCCCCGATCCACTCGTGGAAGTTGATCTTCCCTTCGGTCGTCTCCGCCGTGAAGTTCGGCGCCTCGTCGCCTATCCGCAGTGCCATCACATCCTCCTCGATAATTGCGAGCCCGCGATTCTAGCGCGGTCCCCCCGCGCGCGGATAAGGCACTCGCGCCGGTCGGCGGCGCCTCGACTACCACTACGATTCCTCGCCCCGCGATGTTCGACGCGAAGGCGGGCGACGGCTCCGGGGATGTCGGTTGGCGTAGGATCCAAAGGCGTCCCTCGCCATGTTCGAGCGCTACACGGAACGGGCCCGCCGAGTGATCTTCTTCGCGCGATACGAGGCCTCGGTCTTCGGCAGCTCGTCGATCGACACCGAGCATCTGCTGCTCGGCCTCCTCCGCGAAGGCGGAGGGCTCGCCGGCAGGACCCTCCAGCGCAGCCAGGTGAGTTATCGGGACGTCCAGAAGGAAGTCGAGGCTCGACGG
>DASXSZ010000151.1:0-12186 GCA_036505735.1 Solirubrobacterales bacterium | reverse complement strand
CGTCATCGTCTGGTACCCGGCGGAGATCCTGGACGCGGCATCCGGCTACGTGTTCGGGTTCGGCGTCGGGTTCCCCCTCGTGCTCGGCTCGTGGGTGCTCTCGGGACTCGGCTCCTACGCGGTCGGCAGGCACTTCGCCCGTCCGCTGCTCTACCGGATCGCGGGAGAGGGCAGGTTCGTGCGGATAGAGCACGCCGTCCACCGCGGCGGGGCGTTGGTGCTGCTTGCCGCGAGGCTGATCCCGATCATGCCGTTCAGCCTGCTGGGCTACGTCTGCGGGGCCACGCGGATCCCGCTCTTCCGGTTCGTCTGGACGACCGCCCTGGGTTACGCGCCGATCACCGCCTACTTCACCTACGTGGGCAGCAAGCTCGAGGGTTTCTCGATCGAGGACCCAATCCTCTGGATCGGCGGCGGGGCGCTGATCCTCGCCCTCTTCGCCGTGCGGTTCCTCCTCCCGCGGACTGCGGCCACCCACTCGGCCGGCGGAAAGTAGGGGCTCAGCGCCGCTCGGGTCGGCGAGTCCCGGCCAGGCGCCGCACACGGCCACCGCCGACGACGGCGCGAGTTTCCTTTCGATCCCGGCCTGAAGCGCCCGTCCGACCGCTCTATCCTTCGGCCCCTCGGGGCGTGGCGCAGCCTGGTAGCGCGCACCGTTCGGGTCGGTGAGGTCCCCGGTTCAAATCCGGGCGCCCCGATTACCTCACGTCAGCGGATGCCTCTTTCTCAGCGTCACGGTGACGACCTGGGCGTTCGGATCCCCGCCGATCGGATAGAAGGTCAGAGTCGGGCCCACCCTCGCCTTGCCGGTGCGGTCGAGTTTGCGCTTCTGCTTTCCGGACGCGGCGATCTGAAATGAGACCGGGCCGGGGACCGCGACGTTCTTCGCGGCGTGGTGCTTGATGCCCTTGCCCGAGAGCGTCATCGAGCCCGGGTTGGAGACGTTCGCGGTCACGGTCACGGTGCCGCGCCGCCGGTCATGCGTGACGCTCGCGAGTGTGAAGTCGTTGGACGGGACCAGGACGGCGGAGAGATTGAGGCGCACGTCTTCCTCGCTGGAGCCGGTGGCGAAGGCGCTTGAGGCGCCGTCAGGGAGGCTGCCCGCCGCCCGCAGCACCGAGTCGCCGGGGATCGGGAAGGTGCAGGAGGTGAACGCTCCGCCCTGCTCGTGAAAGCCGATCATGTCGCCCGACCTGACAGGAATGCCGACGGGGACGGTGTTGAGCCCGGGCGAGAGCGCGTGCTGTGGCGAGTGGGCGACGACCTGAAAGGCGTCGGGATCGGTCGTCCTGCGAAAGATCTTGAGCACGTAGGTCCCGCCGGAGCTGAGCGATCTGGTCGACCAGGAGGTGATCGTGCCGGCCTCGCGGGCGACGTACAGGTTTCCTCCGGTGACGCTCGGCTGGAGGTAGTCGGCATTGGAGGGACAAGTCGGCGCGGGCGGCGAGGCGGGCAGCTGGCCGATCGTCACCGAGGCGGGGGCGGATGACGCCGCAGCGAGCGCAGCGAGGCATGCGAGTGCGGCGGCGG
Source organism: Solirubrobacterales bacterium (assembly GCA_036505735.1). GTDB lineage: Bacteria > Actinomycetota > Thermoleophilia > Solirubrobacterales > 70-9 > DASUPK01. The sequence goes on along the minus strand of DASXSZ010000151.1, from coordinate 10,656 downwards.
GGCCGACGCGCCGCCGCAGGTGGCTTCGTCTCGTCCTGATCGCGGGCCCGCAGCCCAAACCGCCCTCCATGTGGTTCCGACCCTCCCCGGTCTGGGGCGCAGACTAGCCGACCGGAGCGGAGTGGACGCGCGGATCGACCTTCGGCGAGAGGCCGGTGGCGATGCGCGGACCGTCCACGTTCCCATTCCCGTTGCGGTTGCCGTCGGAGGGCCCGAGGTCCTCCAGCTCGGCGGGAACCCAGTCTGCGGGAAGGCTCGGATCCGGCTTGGCCGGTGTCGCAGGGCCGACGTCGAGCATCCGGTCGAGCAGCGCGAAGGCCTCCTCGCTGCCGCCCCGGCTGAAGCAGACCCGCGCTGCGTAGGCGCCGGCCCCCTCCTGCAGCCTGATCGCCGGCCAGACCCCGATCGTCCAGGCGATCCGCGCGCGCATCCGCAGTAGCGCTCCGAGCCGCCGGAGCGGCTCCCGGTCGAGATTCGCCCCCGCCGCGCGCAGGCAGACGTCGCGGCGGATCAGGCTGATCCGGGGATCCCCGCCGGTACCCACCACCCGGGAGGCGTACGGCTGCAGGCGCTGGCGGTCGGCGTACCCGGCGCGGTCGTTCCAGCCCCGCAGAAAGGAGGCGATCACCTCGCAGACGCAGCGGGGCCGGTCCGAGAAGGGCTCCCCTCCGATGACGGAGGCCAGCTCCACGATGCAGACCCCCTCTTCCGGGGAGCGGTGCGATCCCGGCTCGAGTCGCACCGAGGAACCCGAGCGGATCCACGTCTGGTTGCCCCAATTCCTCATGCTGCAGCCGCGGGCAAGGATACTCCGCGCTCAGGGGCTGCGGTCCCGCCTCCTGAGTGTCAGTCCGGCCAGCAGATAGACGATCGTCGCCCCGATCAGCAGGAACTTGAGCGTGGCGCAGACCTGCGCGAGCCTCGGAGCGAGATCGCCGCCGTGCTCGTTGACGGCGAGCAGGAGGCCGACGTCCTCGATCGCGTCGAATGCCGCGCCGGCGGCGGCGAACGCGATCACCGCCGGCCCCAACGCGGCCATCCGCCGCCAGCCTCGCCGCGCCGCGAGATCCTGGGTGGCCCAGGCGGCCAGGACGAGGAAGGTCCCGTAGGCGACGATGTACGCGTAGTCGATCCAGAGCGACGCCTTCGCCGCGTTCGTTCCCTTCGTACCCCACTCTCCGAGGATCTCGATCGCCCGATGCTGGGTCCCGGCCAGCTCGAAGCCCACGATCCCCGGGCCTCCCGCGTCCATCATGCGGAGATCCAGGGCGACCAGCACGACGAAGATCGCCACGGACGCGATCGCCGACGCGATCAGGGCGCGCTTGCGGGTCACCACCGGGTGCGTCAGCTCACCTGCGCGATCGCCGCCTGGACCTGCGCGAGCGACGGGGACTCGGTCAGCTGCCTGGACCCGTTCGGCCCGCCGACGACGACCGCGGGCTCGGCCGGGAGCTGGCGGTCGGCGGCCAGCTTGTCGTCAGCGTTGAGCGTCTCCTCGATGGACCCGCGATCGTCGATGTCGTTCTGCCACTGCTCGACGTTGAAGTTGAGGATCGCCCGGGCGATGTTGTTGAGGAACTCCTGCGTCGCGCCGCGCTTCTTCGCCTCCTCCTGGTTGAGGAAGAAGAGCTCGATGAACTGCCACTCGTCGTCCTGCTGGGCCGCCGCCACGGCCCCGTAGGAGCCGAGGAAGAAACCGGACTGGGCGCTGATCGGGAAGTGGTGGAAGATCAGCTGGACCTGGCCGCCTCGAACCGGCCCCCGGATCAGGGGCATGATCACGTCCCGGTTCCAATCGGAGCACGGGTCGCACTGCAGGTCGTTGAACACCTGGATGGTGACGGGGGCGTCGGGCGACCCGAGCCGCGGGCCATCCTGCTGGATCCCGCCGATCAGGCTCTGCGTCTCCTCGGCGCCGGTGATGGGCACCTGGCCGGAGCCCCCGGTGCCGATCGACAGGCTGACGATCGCGAAGCCGAGCAGGCCCAGGCAGAGCGCCAGGGCGATCAGCCCGACGACCCGCGGGCGCCTCCGCGACGGTTCCTCGCTCACCCCGCGACGGCCTTGTAGTAGCGCACGGCGAGGCCGGTGAGCAGCGTGCGGACGCCTTCCTCGATCGGGGTCTCCGTCTGCGCCGCCCAGCTCTCGAGCCCGCGCGACTCGATCGCCTCGCTGCGCTCCACGACCTCGTCGACCAGATCCGGGTGCTGGTCGCAGAAGTAGGCGCCGATCGAGTACAGGTCGGTCTCCATCAGCGACTGGATGAAGGAGCCGGTGCCGGGCTCCACGGGTGCCTCGCCCGGGTTCATGGCGGCATGGTAGTTACGCTGGGATCGGTGGCCGCCCGCGACGCTCGCGGAGGCCGTCGGAAGGGAGCTCACGCTAATTCCGGAAAAGTTGTTGACACGTCGCCCTGAGGCGATATACATGCTTGTCCGGCACTGTCCAGGAGAGGAGTGGCTTGTATGTCCGTTCACCTGACGCCCACGGAGCTTGCCGAGGAGATGCACATGAAGCGTCGCGATGTGCTCACCAAGTGCATCGAGATGAATGTGCCGATCCTCAAGGGTCGGATCGACAAGACCCTCTTCGAATCCTCTCTACGGGCGTTCCAGGCGCAGAACAAGCAAGCCACGGCCTGACCTGGCTGCTCAGCCAGCCTCCTAATACACTCCGTCTCACGGCCGCGATCGGCGGCGCACCCTCCGACCAAGGAACCCAGGAGAGATGGAGACAGCGACCGTCGCCGCCGCGGCGCCAGCCTCGGAGTCCAGCACGAACAGCAAGACCTGCGCGGACCTGATGCCGCTGGCCGCCGAGCGGCACGCCGATCTTCCCGCCGTCACCTACAAGGACGCCTCCGGGGAGTGGGTCTCGAAGACCTACCGCGAAGTCGGCGACATCGTCCGGAGGCTCGCTCTCGGCCTGCTCGATCTGGGAATCGAGAAGGGCGACAAGGTCTCGATCCTCGCCAACACCCGGCCCGAATGGACCTACTTCGACTTCGCCGCGCTCAGCGTGGGCGCGACCGTGGTGCCGATCTACCAGACGAATTCGCCCGAGGAGTGCCAGTACGTCATCGAGAACTCGGATGCGAAGGCCGTCGTCGTCGAGGACACTGAGCAGCTCGCGAAGATCGACGAGATCCGCGATCGGGTCCCCAAGCTCGAGCACGTGCTGCGCATGGAGGGCTCCGGCGGAAACGCGATCTCGATGGACGAGCTGATCGAGCGTGGCCGCTCCCATACGGAAGCGGAATGGGAGGAGCGCTGGCGCTCGGTCACGCCCGACGACATCTGCACCTTCATCTACACCTCCGGGACTACCGGGCCGCCGAAAGGCTGCGTCATCTCCCACGGCAACTACCGATCGATGGTGACGATGGCGCTCGACGAGAGCGTCCTCGACAGCAACACCACGACCTACCTCTTCCTGCCGCTCGCCCATTCGTTCGCGCTGCTGATCCAGTTTCTTAGCTGCGACCTGGGCGGGAACATCGCCTATTGGGAGCGGGATCCGCTGAAGATCATCCCGAACCTCGTCGAGGTGAAGCCCGAGTACTTCCCCTCGGTCCCCCGTATCTTCGAGAAGATCTACACGGCGGCGACGAGCGAGGTCGAGAAGTCGGGCGGCCTGAACAAGCTGGTCTTCAACTGGGCGATCCGCGTCGGCAAGAAGGTCCGCGAGCGCGAGCGGGCGGGCAAGCCGATCGGCTTCCTGCTGCGCAAGCAGTACGAGATCGCCGATAAGCAGGTCCTCTCCAAGATCCGGGCGCTGTTCGGAGGCCGGATCAAGAACTGCGTCACCGGCGCGGCGCCGATCAATCCCGAGATCCTGCGCTTCTTCGACGCGGCCGGCATCCTGATCCTCGAGGGATGGGGGATGACGGAGACCTCGACCGCCGCGACAGTCGCCAGGCCGGACGCCTTCAAGTTCGGCAAGGTCGGACGGGCCTTTGCGGGCTGTGAGATCCGGATCGCCGAGGACGGCGAGATCCTCGTCCGCGGGCCCAACATCTTCCAGGGTTACTACAAGAACGAGGAGGCGACCCGGGAGGCGCTCGAGGACGGGTGGCTGCACACCGGAGACATCGGCGAGCTCGACGAGGACGGCTACCTGTCGATCACCGGTCGCAAGAAGGACATCATCATCACCGCGGGCGGCAAGAACATCACTCCGGCGAACCTCGAGGCCGAGATCAAGCAGAGCCCCTACGTCTCCCAGTGCGTGGTGATCGGCGACCGCCGGCCTTACCTGGTCGCGCTGATCACGCTCGACATGGAAGAGTGCGCGAAGCTCGCCGAGGAGAGGGGCTGGCCGGCCGACGCGGCCGGGCTGCGGCGCCACGGGGGCATGAGGGCCCTGATCCAGGAGCACCTCGACAAGGTCAACGAGAAGTTCGCCCGCGTCGAGCAGGTGAAGAAGTTCGAGATCCTTCCCCACGACCTCTCCCAGGAGACCGGCGAGCTGACGCCGACGATGAAGGTGAAGCGCAACGTGGTCGCCGAGAAGTTCGAGAAGGACGTCGACGCGCTCTACGCCTGAGCAGTTCCTGGTCGCGCCCGACTCCTTCAAGGGGACACTGAGCGCGCGCCAGGTGGCCGAGGCCATCGGCAACGGACTCGAGCGTGCCGGCGCCAAAGCGGAGCTGTGCCCCGCCGCCGATGGAGGGGAGGGGACGGCCGTGGTCCTCGCCGATGCGCTCGGAGGCGAGATGCGCAGCGCGCCCGCACAGGACGCGCTCGGCCGGCCGATCGAGGCGACCTTTGCCCTGGTTCGCGACGGCACGACCGCTGTGGTCGAGGTGGCTGCCGCCTCCGGGCTTTCCCTGGTCGAACCGGCCGAGAGGGACGCCGTCGGCGCGAGCAGCGCCGGGACGGGCGAGCTGATCGCGGCCGCGATCGACGCCGGCGCCCGGAGGATTTTGGTGGCCGCGGGCGGCAGCGCCACCACCGACGGCGGCCGGGGCGCCATCGACGCGCTCGAGACGGCCGGCGGGTTGCGCGATGCCCGGCTCGAGGTGCTCTGCGACACACCGGTCCCGTTCGAGCGCGCCGCCGAGGTGTTCGCGCCTCAGAAGAGTGCGTCGCCCGAGCAGGTCAAGGAGCTGACCGGGAGGCTGGTCGCACTGGCGGGCGCGCTGCCGCGAGATCCCCGCGGGCGGGCCATGACCGGCGCGGCAGGGGGGATATCGGGCGGGCTCTGGGCGGCCTTCGGCGCGCACCTGGTGCCGGGGGCGACATTCGTGCTCGGGGTGGTGGGCTTCGATCGCCGTCTGGAGGACGCGGATGCGGTGATCACGGGCGAGGGGCGCCTGGATGCGCAAAGCGTCGAGGGCAAGCTGACCGGTGAGATCGCGCACCGCTGCCGCGCGGCCGGTGTCCCCCTGCACGCGATCGCCGGCCAGGTCGCGGTGACGCCCGATCAGCGTCGACCGCTCGGGCTCGCCTCCGTCGTCCAGGCCGGGACCCCAGAGGAGATCGAGGTGGCCGCGAGGCGGATCGCGGCCGGCCCACCGGGCTAACGTCCCGGGCGATGTCCGCCGACGGAAGAGTCGCGCTCGTCACCGGCGCCAGCAGCGGCATCGGCGCCGCCGCGGTTCGTTCCCTCGCCGGGGCGGGGTTCCAGGTGGTGGCCGCCGCCAGGCGGGTCGAGCGCTGCGAGGAGCTCGCCCGTGAGGTCGGTGGGCGGGCGATGCGCCTCGACGTCACCGATCCCGACTCGGTCGCGGAGGTGGCGCAGGCACTCCCCGACGTCTCGGTGCTGATCAACAACGCGGGAGGCGCGCTGGGCCTGGAGCCCGTCGCCGAGGCGGATGAGGAGAACTGGCGCCGGATGTACGAGACGAATGTCTTGGGCGTGATGCGCATGACCAAGGCGCTCCTGCCGGCCCTGGAGCGGAGCGGCGACGGCCACATCGTCGTGATCGGCTCAGTCGCCGGCGTCGAGGTCTATCCGGGCGGCGCGGGCTATACGGCCGCGAAGCACGCGGCAAATGCGGTGACACGGACGCTCCGCCTCGAGCTGCTCGACAAGCCGATCCGGGTCAGCGAGATCGCTCCCGGGATGGTCGAGACGGAGTTCTCACTGGTTCGCTTCGAGGGAGATCAGGAGAAGGCGGACAAGGTGTACGAGGGGACGAATCCGCTGAGCGCCGAGGACGTCGCCGACGCGATCGCCTATGTGGTCACCCGCCCGTCACACGTCGACATCGACTACATCTCGATCAAGCCGACCAACCAGGCGACCGCGCGCGACGTGCACCGCGGCTAGCCGCGCCCGCTACGACACCTCGTAGTAGAGGTGGGTGACCCCGTCTCCCTCGACGACTCTGGGCGTCTTGAGCCGGATCGGGGTGTTCTCGAGCCCGGCGAAGTACGGGATGCCCTCGCCCAGCAGGACCGGCACCACGCTGAGCCGCAGGGCATCCAGCAGTCCGGCGTTGAGGCATTGCTGGGCGATGTTGGGGCCGTTCACTCCAACCAGCCCGTCCCCCGCCGCGGCGCTCGCCTGCTCGACAGCCTTGTCGACGCCATTGGTGACGAAGGTGAACGGGGCGTCTTCGAAGCCGCTGGGCGGATCGTGGGTGACCACCCACACCGGCGCACCGAGCGGGTGCTTGCCGCCCCAGCCACCAGCGAGGTCGAACGTACGCCGGCCGATCACCAGCGCGCCCAGTCGCTCCATTGAGCTCCTCAGCTCCGCGGCGCTAGCCTCATCGGTCTGGAACGCCGGGATGATGTCCGGGTTCTCCGTAGGCACGGTCGTGTTCCCGCTCGTGAACCAGCCGAATATCTCGTCGATCCCGTCATCCGGCCCGGCGACGAAGCCATCGAGCGACACGGTCAGATCTGCGACTACTGTGGCCATGACAAACCTCCCGTTCGTTGACCAGTCGGTTAATTAACCGTATCGTTATCAAAGATCGATGGCCGCCGACCAGCTCAGCCTCACCTTCGCCGCGCTCGCCGATCCGACGCGGCGCGCGATCCTGACCCGCCTCGCTGAGGGGGAGGCGACAGTCCGCGAGCTGGCGGAACCTTTCTCAATCAGCCCGCCGGCGATCTCCCGGCACCTGAAGGTGCTGGAACGCGCGGGGCTGATCTCGCGGCGGCAGGCAGCGCAGTCCCGTCCGACGAGCCTCCGCCCAGAGGCGCTCGAAGAGGCGGATGCGTGGATGGTCGCCTGCAAGGCGACCTGGGGGGGTCGCCTCGATCGCCTCGACTCTCACCTCGACCGGCTCCAGAAGCGCGGATGAGCGGCACGGGCAAGGCGGATCGCGAAGTCCAGATCGACCGCGTCATCGACGCTCCGCGCGAGCTCGTCTTCGCGGCGTTCACCGACCCGACCCAGCTGGCTATCTGGTGGGCGCCCGAGGGTCTCGAGATCCCAGCCGACACCGTTGAGGTCGATGGCAGGGTCGGAGGGCGGATCAACTTCTCGATGGTCGACCCAAACAGCGGGCAGGATTATCCGGTGCGCTTCGAGATCGTGGAGATGACGGAGCCCGAGGTGCTCGTGCTCGAGTCCCCGCCGGTCCCCGAGCTCGGCATGCCGGAGCGGATCGTCACCCGACTGACGTTCGAGGAGGATGGCGGTCGGACCAGGCTCAGCGTGACCCAGGGCCCCCATACCGAAGAGATGGTCCCGCAGGCGCTCGCCGGCTGGACGAGCATCCTCGAGAAGCTCGACGCCATGACGGCGTCCTGAGCGGAGCTACTTCCCGGCCTCGGCCTCCTCGGCCTCACCGGACTGCCGCAGCAGGGCGCCCGTGGTCTGCTCGAGGACGCGCCGCCAGACCGAGATCCCCTTCTCCTCCTCCTCGACGGTTTCGATGACCCGGCGCACCCGGCGGGCCGAGATCTCGATCCCGTGGCGGGCGGCGACCTCCTTGTAGCGCTTGTAATCTCGCGCCAGCGCGACGGTCACGGACTCGAACCCGTGCTTGGCGATCTCGAGGCGCGCCGAGTAGTCGAGGATCGAGGTGCCGAACATCAGCTCGTCGTCGAACTCGGGCTCGATCAGGATGACGTCCACGTCCGGGAAGCGCTCGTTCCAGGACTGAACTGCCAGATGCAGCCGGGCGTGCGCGAGGAGCCGGAAGGCCTGATTGCCGATCGCGGGCATCCCCATGTCGGAGACGCGGCGAACCCTGGAGCCGAACACGGTCGGGATGCGGGTCTCGAAGTCGTTCACGTAGGGAACCAGCGGGTTGACCACGACGATGAACTTGGCCCCCGCCTCCACCGCGACGTCGACGTTGGTGGTCGAGATGATCCCTCCGTCGATCAGCTGGCGGCCGCGCAGCTCATAGGGCTCGTAGACGATCGGCAGCGCCCCCGAGGCGGCGACGGCCCGCGAGATCGGGACGTTGTCCCACTCGCCCTCGCCGAAGACGATCCGCTCGCAGGTGTCGAGGTCCGTGGCCGTGATCCGCAGGTCGGGGTCGAGTTCCCTGAAGTCGTTCGTCCGATCCGGATCGGAGAGCACGTTGCGCACGTACTGCTCGATGCCGCGGTTGTGGTAGATCCCGGTCGGCAGGCCCTCCGCCAGCCCCATCACCACGTCGACCATTGAGATCTCGCCGATGCTCCCCGCCAGGCGCCGCACCATGCTCGCCATCCGCAGCGGCAACTGTGCCATGCGGCCCGCGAAGCCCTTGTAGTTGGGGCGCAACAGCGTGCGCAGGGAGGCGTTCTCGATCGGGGACGGAAGCGCCTTGTCGAGCACCCTGAACATCTCCTCCGGAGTGACGCCGTTGGCGACCATCGCGGCCACGAACGCGCCGGCGCTGGTCCCGACGTAGATGTCGAAGTCGTTGACGGTGCGATTGACCGCGAGTAGGTCGAAGGCGCGCAGCGCGCCCATCTCGTAGACGCCGCCGGTGAACCCACCGCCGCCTAGGACCAGCGCTGTCTTGTCGCCCCTGCCGCGCCGCCTCCCTCTGGCGCCGCGCGGTCTTCCGTCGGGGCCGTCGAACTGGACGACTTTCCCCATGGGCAGGCGATTATGGCAAGGCGGGCTGGTCAGCCAGCCGATCTGGAGCGCTACCTTGCCGCGTCAGCGCTGTTTCAGCCAAAACGCATGAGGAGGGCGAACTACAGAGGGGCGGTCGCGATCGCGCTGCTGGCGGCGGCGACAGCGCCGCTCCCCGCGGCCGCGTCGGCCCGCGCCACGGGGCCCGACCGGGCGTTCAGGACCCCGATCGCGCACGGCGCCGCAGCCGCTCACATCTCCGTCTCTCGTACCAAGCTCGCTGCCGGCCTGGCGAAGCTCTTCCGCCGGGTCGGCAAGAGCGGCGCCTTCGTGCTCGACGCGGGCACGAACCAGGTGCTCTTCTCCCGCAAGGCCCGTCGCCCCCGGATACTCGCCTCGAACTCGAAGCTCTTCACGACGACCACGGCCCTGGCGCGCTTCGAGCCAGATGGTCGCCTGCACACCACGGCCTGGTCGACCGACGTCATCTCGGACGGCGTCAGTCAGGGCCTCTACCTGCGCGGTGGGGGAGATCCGACGCTGACCGCCACCGGCCTCGCCAAGCTGGCGGACCGCGTGCGGTCCGCCGGAGTCGTGAGCGTGCAGGGGCCTCTCCACTACGACGACTCCTTTCTCGACCACGTGACCGGGATCCCAGAGCACGGGATCACCAGCGAGCGGGTCGGCACCCTGTCCGGCCTCGAGTTCGACAATGGATCCTCGAGCGACCCGGCAAAGAGCGCAGCGCGGCAGTTTGTGACCGCTCTGCGCAAGGACGGGATCTCGATCGGCAACAGCGTCACCCCGGCCGTCGTTCCCCCGGGCGCCTTCGCGGTGGGCGATTTCGGCTCGGAGACGATGGCCGACCTGGTCCAGGACACCAACGTTCCGTCCAACAACTTCTACGCTGAGATGCTCCTCAAGGACATCGGGGCCCAGTTCAGCGGCAGCGGCTCGACCGCCGGCGGCCTCTCGGTCGTCAAGCAATTCGCGTCGACGCAGGGCGCGAGGTTCAACGGGGAGAACGGCTCAGGGCTGACCAGGCGGAACAAGGCCTCACCCGCCTCGGTCGTCAAGCTGCTCGACTCGATGCTGGAGGTCGACACGAACACTCCCTCCGATGAGCTGCTCGCCCAGGAGCGACTCCGCGACACCTGGGTCGGCTCGCTCGCGGTGGCGGGCCAGACGGGCACCGTCGCCCATCGCATGCGCGGGACGGCTGCCGCGGGCAACTGCCACCTGAAGACAGGCACGTTGGATGGAGTGAGCGCGCTCTCGGGCTACTGCTTCCGCGGCGGCGACGACGCGGCCCACGGGGTGGTCTTCTCGCTCTTGATGAACCGCGTGAACGTCAACCGGGCCCACGTGGTCCAGGACCGGATGGCGGCCCTGATCGCCCGCTACTCCCGCTAGACGCGACCCCTCGGGGGCGCGGATCGTTTCTTTGGCGCCCCGTCCCCCCCGACCAGCTTCCGCAGGCCGTCCTCGTCGATCACCTCGGTGCCGATCTCCTCGGCCTTGGCCAGCTTCGACCCTGGGCTGTCGCCGGCGATCACGTAGTCGGTCTTCTTGGACACCGAGTTGACCACCTTGCCTCCGGCGAGGCGGATCAGCCTGGTGGCCTGCTCGCGGCTCAGATTGGGGAGCGTGCCGGTCAGGACCAGCGTCTTCCCCTCC
>DASXSZ010000150.1:0-9168 GCA_036505735.1 Solirubrobacterales bacterium | reverse complement strand
GTGGCGAGCATCCAGCTCGAGCGTGACGGCGAGCGCTACTACTTCTGTTCGGAAGGTTGCCGCGACAGCTTCAGCGCCGAGGGCGTTCCCGGTGGCGCAGCCCGCTGAGCGGTTCGTCACCGGCCTGGTGCTCGCTGCCGGGGGCTCGCGGCGGCTCGGCGAGCCGAAGCAGTTGCTCCCTTACGGGTCTGGCACGCTGCTCGACCACACCCTCGAGACTGCGCGAGCGAGCGGCTTCGACCAGCTGATCGTCGCTCTCGGAGGCAGCTCGGCAGAGGTCCGCCGCAAGATCGATCTGTCGGGCGCGGATGTGGTCGAGAATCTCGAATTCGGGCAGGGTTGCTCCTCGTCGATCGCCGCTGGGCTGCGTGCGATCGATCCGCGCTCCGAGCTGATGGTCCTGATGCTGGGCGATCAACCTGGAGTGACACCCGCAATCGTGCGCGCGCTGATCGCTGGGTGCGACGAAGGCACCGTTCTGGCGGTGTGCCTCTACGACGACGGCCGCGGGCACCCGCTGGCATTCGGGAGGGCTCTGTTCGGGGCTCTGCAGGAGCTGCACGGTGACAAGGCGGTCTGGAAGCTGATGGATCGGCTGGCGGGCCAGGTGGTCGAGGTCCGGGTGCCGGGCCCCATCCCGCCGGATGTAGATACGCGCGAGGACTACGACGCCATCCTGGGTGTGGCTGGGACCTCGGCATGACGGCTCCGGTGCGGACGGGGGAGGAGACCCCCCTGAGCGCGGCGGTTCCCGATATCGGGTCGCTCAAGCAGCTGCTCGACCGGGTCGACTACCTGGCCGACGACGGGCTCGCAACGGCGCTCTTCCTCTCCCTGCGGTTGCCGCAGCCTCTGCTTCTCGAGGGGGAGGCCGGTGTTGGCAAGACCGAGGCGGGCAAGGCGCTTGCCGCGGCGCTCGGCACCGAGCTGATCAGGCTGCAGTGCTACGAGGGCATCGACGTCTCGGAGGCCCTGTATGAGTGGAATTATCCGCGCCAGCTGCTCAGGATCCGGTCGACGGAAGCGACGGGCGCCGAGTTCACGGAGGACGAGCTGTTCGGCAGGGAGTTCCTGACGCCCCGCCCGCTGCTGCGGGCCATCGAGTACGCGGGGCCGATGCCCGCGATCCTCCTGGTCGATGAGCTGGACCGAGCCGACGACGACTTCGAGGCCTTCCTGTTCGAGCTCCTGGCGGAGTCGAGCGTGACCATTCCGGAGATCGGCACGATTCGCGCGACTCAGGCGCCAGCGGTGATCCTGACGTCGAACCGCACTCGCGACTTGCACGATGCGCTCAAGCGCCGCTGCCTGTACCACTGGATCGACTACCCGAGCCCCGAGCGCGAGGTCGAGATCGTTCGCCGGCGCGTGCCGGGAACGGCGGAGGAGCTGGCGCGCGAGGCCGCCGAGGCGGTGAGCCGCCTGCGCCAGAGCGAGGTGCAGAAGCCTCCTGGGATCGCCGAGACGATCGACTGGGTGGCGGCCCTCGAGCTGCTTGGGGTCGATCGCCTCGATGCCTCCGCAGCGGAGCGGACGCTGGGCTCGGTGCTCAAATATCGTGACGACCAGGATCAGATCGTCGAGCAGGGCCTCGATTGGCTGGTTGGCACGGATGCCGGAGGAAGATGAGCTGAGATGAGGGACGTCTTGGAGGCCGTTGAGGGTTGGGCCGAGGGCGGCGACCGGGTTGCCCTGGCGACCGTCGTCGACACGAAGAAGTCGGCACCGCAGCCTCCGGGGACCAAGATGGCGGTCAATGACGAGGGCAAGATGGTCGGTGCGGTCTCGGGCGGCTGCGTCGAGGGGCAGGTGGTCCAGGTCGCGGAGGGGATCCTCGCGGGCGACGACCCGCAGCTCCTGCACTACGGGATTGCCGACGAGGACGCCTGGGATGTCGGGTTGCCGTGCGGCGGCGAGATCTCGATCTGGGTGGAGACCTACGACGCCGACGGCTTGCAGGGGCGCTTCGCGGAGCTCGCCCGCCGGGGTGGCCGCGGGGCGCTGGTTACCGTGCTCGAGGGCCCGAAGGGCGTGGGGGCAAAGCTACTGCTGGCCGAGGGCGAGGCGCCGGTCGGCACCCTGGGTGGTCCGGAGCTCGATGCCGCCGCGCTGGCGCTCGCAGACGAAGCGATGTGGTCCGAGCGCAGCGAGCTGCACAAGCACGAGGACCGGACCCTGTTCGTGGACGCGGTCGCCCCGCCGCCTCGCCTGATCATCTTCGGCGCGGTCGATTTCGCGGCCCAGCTGGCCGCCGCGGCCCGTCTGGCCGGTTGGCGCGCCTTCGTCGTCGACCCTCGCAAGCGATTCGCCACCGCCGAACGCTTCCCCGAAGCCGAGCGGGTGATTGCCGAGTGGCCGGACAAGGCGCTCGACGAACTCGGCGGTATCGACCGGGCGACCTCGATCGCCGTGCTCACCCACGACCCGAAGCTCGACGATGCTGTGCTCAAGATCGCCCTGCGCTCTGAGGCCCAGTACATCGGAGCGATGGGCAGCCGCCGCGCCCAGGAGAAGCGCGGCGAGCGCCTGCTGGCGCAGGGCTTGACCGACGAGGAGCTCGGGCGGCTGGCGGCCCCGATCGGTCTCGATATCGGCGCACTGACCTCCGCCGAGACGGCGATTTCGATCATGGGAGAGATCACCGCCGTGCGCCGGGGACACGAGGGCGGCCGCTTGATGGCGGTCAAGGGCCGGATCCACGATGCGGCCGCCGATCAGGCTCGCGAGGCCGCGGCGGCGAGGTGACGGACAGTGCCGATTGACACGACACCACTGCTCGCCCATGTCGCCGGCGTTCCGGTCGAGGAGGTATTGCCCGGTGTGCTGGCGTGCGGCGCCGTCGGCGTACGCATGGCAACGGTGCATTTGCGGCGTCGACTGAGCTTGCGCGGCGCTCGCATTGCCCGGCGCGGCCGAGGCGTGAGGGGGCGGTGATGCGACGCGAGCCCCTCCGGGACGGACACGGCCGCGTGATCGATGACCTGCGGGTGTCGGTGGTCGATCGCTGCAACTTCCGCTGCCAGTACTGCATGCCCGCCGATGGGCTCCCCTGGCTCGATCGCTCCGAGATCCTCAGCTTCGAGGAGACCCAGCGTCTGGTGGGGCTGTTTGCCGAGATCGGCGTGAGGACGCTGCGACTGACCGGTGGCGAGCCGCTGGTGCGCCGGGGGTTCCCCAAGCTTGTCGCGATGCTCCGGGAGATCGAGCTGCTCGATGAGATCGCGGTCACCACCAACGGCTACCTGCTTGAGCGGGACGCTGAGGCCCTCGTGCGAGCCGGCGTTGACCGCTTCAACGTCTCGATCGATTCGCTGGCTCGCGACGCCTTCTTCAAGATCACCCGCCGCGACGCGCTTCCGCAGGTGATCCGGGGCCTCGAGGCGATCGCGGCCTTCCCCGAGGTGCGGCCGATCAAGGTGAACGCGATCGCGATGCGCGACTTCACCGAGGACGAGGTGCTGCGCTTCTGCGAGCTGGCGCGAACCAGCGACTATCAGGTGCGCTTCATCGAGTTCATGCCGCTCGACGCGGATCGGAACTGGCAGCCGGATGCCGTGCTCACCGGCGGGGAGATCAGGGAGAGGATCGAGGTCGAGCATCCGCTCGAGGAGGTCCCCCGCGAACCGCACGCCACGGCCAGGGTCTTCAGGTTCGCGGACGGCCGCGGCGAGATCGGCTTCATCAACCCGATCTCCGAGCCCTTCTGCAGCGACTGCAACCGCATCCGACTCACCTCCGACGGCAAGCTCCGCACCTGCCTGTTCTCGATCCACGAAACCGATCTGCGCGATCCGCTGCGCTCGGGGGCAAGCGACGGAGAGCTGGAGCAGGTGATCCGGGACGCCGTCTGGCGCAAAGAGCTCAAGCACCGCGTCAACGAGGCCGGGTTTCGCCAGCCGCCCCGCACGATGAGTCAGATCGGCGGCTAGCGCGGCACGAGCCGCGTTGCCGTCGCCTTCCAGGTCGCGCTGAGCCTGAGTCCGGGACGAAGGCCCAGGGAGCGGGTCGATTCGGCTGTGACCTCGGCTACGAGGGGCTGTGGCGCGGCGAGCCCGACCCGGACGCGCGTTCCGACCTCTGCCACCGAGACAACCTCGACCGCGAGCCGGTTGAGAGCCGAGCCGCGTGGCTCGGCGTCCGCGGGCTCCAGGGCGATCTCCCAGGGAAAGACGCAGGCGGCGACGCGTCCCTCCACCTGGTCGCTGCTGCGGAGCAGGCCGCCGCCGTCCAGCTCCACCAGGCTCAACCCCATACTCTCGCGGCGCGCAGTTCCCATCAAGACGACCGAGCCCGCGACCTCGGCGACGAAGGCCGATGCGGGGCGCGCCGACAGCTCCGCGGCGGACCCCCGCTGCACGATCCGGCCGCGATCCATGACGCAGATCTCATCCGCGAGCAGCGCGGCTTCGGCGAAGTCATGGGTGACCACGACCGCCGGGATCCCGGCCGCCGTGAGCGTTGCCACCAGCTCGCGGCCCGCGTGGGACCGGGTTCGGGCGTCGAGGGCCGAGAGCGGCTCGTCGAGCAATAACAGGCCGGGGTCGTGCCCCAGGACCCTCGCCAGCGCCACCCGCTGACGCTCGCCTCCCGAGATCGCACCGGGTCTCGCGTCTGCGAGCTCGCCGACTCCAAACCGCTCGAGCAGCTCCAGCGCACGACCGCGGCGCTCGGACCTGGGTCCGGAGATCCCGAACGCCACGTTTCTCCACGCGCTCAGGTGCGGGAATAGGGCGTAGTCCTGGAACATCAATCCGCAGGAGCGCTCCTCGGGAGGAAGGTCGATCCCGCGCCCCGAATCCAGCCAGACCTGCCTGCCGACCTCAATCCGGCCTTCGTCGGGGCGCCGCAGCCCGGCGACGATCCGCAACACGGTCGATTTACCGGCCCCCGAGGGTCCAACGATCGCCACGCACCCTCGCTCCTCCACCCACAGCTCCGCATCCAGCTCCAACCCGCGGAGGTGGTCGCGGACGCTGAGCTCGAACGCCCTCACGCCCGCCCTCCACCCAGCATGGGGGAGCGTCCGAGAAGCTTCACCGACAGGAGCAGGGCACCCGACACGATCACCAGGACCGCTGAGAGGGCCAGGGCGGCCGTGAAGTCGGTGCTGAAGTGCGCGAAGATCGCCAGCGGCACCGTCTGGGTGATCCCGGGGAAGGAGCCCGCGAACATCAGCGTCGCTCCGAACTCGCCCAGTGCGCGGCCCCAGGCCAGGGCGAGGCCGGCGCTGATCCCCTGTCCCGCGCAGGGCACGGCGACACGTGCGAAGGCTCTCGCCTCGCTCGCCCCCAGCGTCCGGGCCGCGTCCAGCAGGTTGTGGTCGACCGCCGCGAATGCCTCCTGCGCCTGGCGCAGGTAGAAGGGTGCGGCAACGAAGGTGAGGGCGACGATCACGCCAGCGGTCTGGAGCACGAGGGTTATGCCAGCGTCGTCGAGCAGGCCGCCGAAGATCCCCTTCGGCCCGAAGGAGGCAAGCAGCGCGATCCCGGCCACCGCCGGCGGCAGGACCAAGGGCAGCTCGATCAGCGTCACCACCACCTGACGGCCCCGGAACTCCCGGGTCGCCAGCAGGTAGGCCGCGGGCGTCCCAACGACCACGATGATCACCACGGCGGCGAGCGAGGTCCTCAGGCTCAGCCAGAGCGCGTCCCGGGCGTCGGGCTCGCCGAGGCTGCGAATCAAGTCGGCCGGCGAGGTGTCGGCGAAGATCGCGACTATCGGCAGCGTCAGGAACGCCAGCGCCACGCAGAGCGCCACGAACAGAAGGAAGCCGAACGCCCCGCGCCTCAACCCGGCGGCGGCTTGAAGCCGGCCTTCTGCAGCGCCGCGGCCCCGTCGCCGTGAACAAGGCCGTCGATGAATGTCTTCGCCCCACCAGGGTTCTCCGCCCCGGTGACGACCGCGGCTCCATAGGCGACGTTGGGTTCCAGCGCCGGGGGCAGTGCGATCGCCCGCAGCGCGCCACCGGTCGCGGTGACGTCCGTGACGTAGAGGAAGCCGGCGTCGACCGCGCCCTGAGTCAGCTTGCCGACGATGCCGCTGACGTCGGGCTCCTCGGACCGCACGTTGGCGAGGATCCCCTTGGCCTGGTCGGGCGGCAGCCTCTCGAGGGCCGCCCTGGTGTAGGAGCCCACGGGGACCTCGGGATCGCCGATCGCGATGGCGGTGCCGGCCGTGGTCAGGTCCCCGATCGAGGTGATCGGCGATCCATCGGGTACTGCCAGGACCAGCGAGTTGGTCGCGAATACGACCGGCTTTCCGACCAGGCCATCCTTGTAGAGCTGGTCGGGCAGCGTCGTGTTCGCGGCCGCGTAGACGTCGGGCTTGATCCCCTGCCGGATCTGGGCGGCAAGCTCGTCGGATCCTCCGAACGACTGTTTGGCGTCGATCCCCGCAGTGTGCGCATAGTCGGTGAAGGCCTGCTGCAGAGACGCCGCCGCCGAGACGACGAGCCGGCCGGATCCCTCGTGGTCACCGCCGCCACAACCCGCCGCAGCCAGCAGGCAGATCGCCCCCGCCGTCAGCGGCGCCGTCGTGCGCCTCACTCGTCGGCTCTTTCGATCATCACCGAAGTTGCCTTGACGGTCGCCGTCGCTGGCGTGCCCACAACGAGCCCGAGCTCCTCGACCGCATCGCGCGTGATCGCAGCAGTGATGCGATGGGGCCCGGCCTCGACCTCGACCAGCGCCATCACGCCGTCCACCTCGACAGAGGTGACGCGCCCCGGAAAGCGGTTGCGCGCCGAGAACGAATCGTGGGTCCGGTGGCGGGCGGGGGCCGCGCGGAGGCGGTCCACCTCGCTGGCCGGCACCAGGCGGTGATTGCGCTCGTCCCGGGTGGTCCGCAACTTGCCGGCGCGGTCCCAGCGGCGCAGAGTGTCGACGCTCACCCCAATCGCCCGCGCCGCCTCCGTCAAGCTCAGATCAGGCACCGTTGCCCCAGCATTGCATACGCGGGAAGCCTATGCACTACATATGCAGGGAGCATCCTTGTGTCATCCCACGCACCAGGCCCAATGGCGGATGATTCCGGGTGAATGCGATGACCCGGTTGCCGGTGCCAGAGCTAATCCAGCCAACGGAGGCGCGTCGGCTGGTGCTCGAGCGCGCGATTCCGCTGGGGGACGAGCCGGTGTCACTGCGCGCGGCGCTGGGGCGCGTGTTGGCCGAGGACGTCAAGAGCGATTATCCGGTGCCGGGCTTCGACAACTCGGCGATGGACGGGTTCGCCGTGCGGGCGGCGGACATCCGTGGAGCCACCGCCCGAGATCCGGTGACCCTGCGGTTGGCCGATGAGTCGCGTGCAGGGAGCTCGGCGGGCTCGACGCTCGCCGAGGGGCAGGCAATCGCCATCTCGACCGGTGCGATGGTGCCCGCTGGCGCCGATTCGGTCGTCCGGGTCGAGGACACGACCACGCGCGACGGTCGCGTCGAGGTGTCGGTCGAGGTTGAACCGGGCCAGAACGTGCGCCGCTCTGGGGAGGACATCAAGCCCGGAGCTTCCGTCTTGCGCCGGGGCACGACCATCGGCGCGGCGGAGCTTGGGGTGCTTGCCTCGGTGGGCGCCGGCGAGGTCAGCTGTGCCCGGCGTCCCCGCACCTGGGTCCTGACGACCGGCGACGAGCTGCTGGAGCCGGATGACCCTCTTCGGCCCGGCGGTGTCCGCAACTCGAACGCCTACTCGATTCCCTCCCTGGCGCTGGATGCTGGCGCGGAGATCGCCGCCATCGAGACGGTGCGCGACGATGCGAACGCGACCCGGGGCGCGATCGAGGCCGCTATCCAGGCAGACGTCGCCGTGATCTCGGGAGGAGTCTCGGTCGGAGAGCACGATCACGTTAAGGCCGCCCTCGAGGCGCTTGGGGTCGAGCAGGTCTTCTGGCGCGTCGCCCTGAAGCCCGGAAAGCCGACCTGGTTCGGTGTGGCGCCGGGCGGCGCGCTGGTCTTCGGCCTCCCGGGCAATCCGGTCTCGGCGATGGTCACCTTCCTGCTCTTCGCCCGTCCGGCGATTCGCGCCATGTTGCGGGCGGGGGAGAGGATCCGTCGGGTGGCGGCGATCCTCGACGAAGACCTCCCCAAGGCGCCGGGGCGCGCCCACGCGGTGCGCTGCTCGCTCGAGCTGCGCGACGACGGCTGGCACGCAAGTCCCACCGGGAATCAGGGCTCCCACGTGCTCACCTCAATGCTCGGCGCCGACGCCCTCGCGATCGTGCCCGCTGAGGGCACTGCCCCGGTCGCCGGCAGCCAGATCGAGGTCGAGCTCCTGCCTAGCGCCGGACCCCTAGCATCGTCTCGATGACCGTCACGGTGCGCCTTTTCGCGATGCTGCGCGAGCAGGTCGGCAGCGATTCGATCGAGCTGGAGCTGGCCGACGGTGCCACTGTGGCCGATGCGCTCGCCGAGCTCGCCGCGCGCCCCGGGCTGGGCGAGTTCCTGGACCGGATGCAAGTCGCACTCGCGGTCAACCGCGACTATGCGGACCTCGGCACCTCCCTGGCCGCGGGCGACGAGCTGGCGTTGGTGCCCCCGGTGAGCGGTGGAAGCCCAGATGCGAACGTGCACGCGCGGGTCACAGAGGAGCCGCTTTCGCTCGAGGCCCTCTCGAGCTTGGTCTCCCGCCCCGCTGCCGGCGCGATCGTCAGCTTCCAGGGCACGACGCGCGAGGTCACCCGCCTCGACTACGAGGCCTACCGGGAGATGGCCGAGGAGCGAATCGAGGCGATCCTGCGCGATTGCCTGGATCGCCACGGCCTCGAGGCGGCGGCCGCGGAGCACCGCGTTGGCTCGGTGGCGCTCGGCGAGTCGAGCGTGATCGTCGCCGTCTCGGCCGGCCACCGCGGCGAGGCCTTCGCCGGCGCGCGCGAGGCGATCGACCGGATCAAGGCGGAGGCGCCGATCTGGAAGCGCGAGGTACAGGCCACAGCGGACGGCGAGCGCGGTCGCTGGGTGGAGGGGACGGCGCCCCCGTCGACGGCGGGGAAGCCCACGCAGTGAGCGACCTCACCCACCTGGACGACTCGGGGGCGGCGCGCATGGTTGACGTGGGCGCCAAGGAGACCAGCGAGCGGAGGGCGATCGCCGAGGCGCGGGTGCGAATGTCGCCCGGGACTGCCGCGGCGGTCGAGCGGGGCGACGGCCCGAAGGGCGACGTGATCGGCACCGCGCGCCT
>DASXSZ010000149.1:0-2814 GCA_036505735.1 Solirubrobacterales bacterium | reverse complement strand
CCAGACGAAGAAGGGGCGCGGGGTCTCCTTCATGGAGGACCGCTTCGGCTTCCACGGCAAGCCTCCCTCCCAGGAGCAGGCCGAGGAGGCGATGGAGGAGCTGGAGGCGCGGCTGGAGGAGCAGACCAAGGCGCTGGAGGCGGGTGCAGCCCCCGCCGGCGGTGAGCAGGGATCCTGATGCCTGAGGCGCAGACCGACCCGATCGCCACTCGCCACGCATACGGCGATGCGCTCGCCGAGCTTGGGGAGCAGCACCAGGACATCGTCGCTCTGGACGCCGACCTCGCCGTCTCCACCCAGTCGATGAAGTTCGGCAAGAAGTTCCCCGAGCGCTTCTTCAACGTCGGGGCCGCCGAGGCGAACATGATGTCGATCTCCTGCGGCCTCGCCGCCACGGGCAAGGTCCCGTATGCCTCGACCTTCGCGATCTTCGCCACTTCCCGCTCCTACGACCAGGTCAGACTGGGGATCGCCCACAACGGGCTCAAGGTGCGGATCGGCGCCTCGCACGGCGGCGTCTCCCTCGGCGAGGACGGCGCCTCGCACCAGATGATCGAGGACCTCGCGCTGATGCGTGCCATGCCGCGGATGCAGGTCGTTGTTCCGGCCGATTACAACCAGGCGTACACCGCGGTGATCGAGTCCTACGAGCGGTTCGACGGCCCGATGTACATGCGCTTCGGCCGGCCGAAGACGCCGATCGTCTACCGGGAGATCCCGGAGACCCTCGGCACCGGAGTCGAAGTGCTCCGCGAGGGCAAGGACATCTCGATCTTCGTCTGCGGCCACATGGTCTGGCGGGGGCTGGAGGCCGCAGAGACCCTCGAGCACGAGGATGGGGTGGAGGCCGAGGTCGTCAACGTCTCGATCATCAAGCCGATCGACTCCCAGAGCGTGCTGAGCTCTCTCGCCAAGACGGGCGTGGCCGTGACCGCCGAGGAGCACCGCATTGTCGGAGGACTCGGCGATGCGATCCGTCAGGTCGCGGCCGAACAGCACCCGGTGCCCGTCTTCGCGCTCGGCATGCAGGACGAGTTCGGCGTCTCAGGGACGGCCGAGGCCTGCATGGAGCATTTCGGCCTCACCGCCAGCGGCATCGCCGACCTCGCCCGCGAGGCCCTGCTCAAGAAGCCGATCGTGCAGCACCCGCCCATCCACGGCGGCCCCTGGTCCTAGCCGAGTAACCCGTCCTCTAGTCGCTGTTATCGCCGTTCAGGCCGAGCGTAAGCGCCGCCACGGCTTCGTCGCGCTCGAAGAAGATCGGCAGCGCCCGGTCGATCCCCGCGAGCCGGAAGACCCGCTCGACCTGGGAATCGGGGGCGATCACGGTGTGCATCCTGTTCCCGTTCGAGGCGAGGAAGGCCTGGATCAGCACGCCGATCCCGGACGAGTCGATGAAGCTCAGCCTCGTCAGGTCCACGACGACCCCCGGAGGCGCGTGGAGCTGCTCGAGCAGGGAGCTCTCCACACGCGGGACCGTGCTCAAGTCCAGCTCGCCCGTCAGCTCGACGATGGACGCGCCGTCCGCCGTTCGCTCTATCCGGACGTCGAGTGGATCGGTCATGGTCTGGTCGCATTCCCACCTGGTTGGCGGGGTGGAGCGGCCCCGCTAGACCGCTCCACCCGCTCGCCTCAACGCCCCATCCCCTCGTGGTGCGCAACTCCCATGGGGCAGGGAGATCTCTAAGCTCGAAAGGCGCCTAAGGCGAATCGCGTTCAGGAAGTCCTCCTCGGTTGGGTCGTCCTTGACTGCCGAGGAAACCCAATCCTGCCCCTGCAGGACGTGTCTCCAAGCTTTTCCTTGGGAGTCGCGGCCGGCGCCGGAAACGCCGCTTCATCACTCCTCCGAAACTCGTCGGTTATTCTAGATCCGCTGATGCAAGTTTCATAGGACCGGGTAGACGCGAGACCCCTCACCGATCGCGTTTCCCCGCTAATTGCGCGCAGGAACAGGTCGTTCAGGGGCGACGTGGGCCGGCGGAACGTATCTCCGGTGTCTTCGGACGCCGCCGGAGTGCGAAAAACGGCGGCGCGCGGGGCCGGGTAGACGCCACTCGGTCCCGTCGCCGCTACATCGCGCGCTGATCCCGGACGCTCTCCAGCTCGCCCTCTTCACTCCTCACCGGCTCGGCGGGTGCCTGACCGTCGGCGGCCGGCTCCGCGCCCCTGCGGATCAGCGCAAGCGCGCGGTCGCGGGCGACGTGCCGGCGGCGCTTGCCGGAGTCCGGGTCGAGGAAGTAGCCGGCGGCGAGCCCGGCGGCCCCGGCCACGCCGACCACCTTCATCGATCCCTTCGACGCCTTCGCCTGGGTTCCCGCGCGCGTCCGCGCAGCGGCCACCCGGGCACGCACCAGCTGCCGGCGCGCCTGCTTGCGCGCATCCCTGATCGCGTCGATCGCCAGCTGCCGCGCGTCGCCGATGGTGCTGCCGGCCTGCTTGGCCGCCCCGGTCACGGTGCTGGCTTTCGGTCGGCTCATCACCTTCATCGCAATCCTCGCTCGGTCGGTTGGCAATTGAGGTAGTCGTACCCGCGCGGGCTGCGCGACTAACGAGCGCATCCGGTGTTGGAGGGCGAACGAGAACTTGCGCTCCGCTTTAGGGGCTTCCCTACCCTGTGCAGCGCTGTGAGGCGGGGGATGCCCCGCGGATTGAGCTCGCGGCGGCACGCTCCGATGGCAAGGCGACAGACATCCAATCTCCTACGCGCGCGAACGCGCACCGCGCGGCGACCGGAGCACCTCACGGAACAGCGCGCGGCCGCGCCGATCGTCGAAATGCGCCGGGTCACCAAGGTCTACCCGGGCGGGCACGTCG
>DASXSZ010000148.1:0-6629 GCA_036505735.1 Solirubrobacterales bacterium | reverse complement strand
GAGATCGAGCAGGTCGATCGTGAGCTTCTGCAGCCGTTCGATCTGGGCGCGCATCTCGGCGACGAACGCTCGCCGCTCGGCGGCGCTGGGGTTCTCCGTCTCGAGCAGCTCGACGAAGCCGCCCAGGGAGAAGATCGGCGTCCGCAGCTCGTGTGACGCGTTGGCGATGAACTCCTTGCGCGAGCTGTCCAGCCGGGCGAGGCGCCGCTGCATGTCGTTGAAGCTGCGGGCCAGCTGACCGAGCTCGTCCGAGGACTCGATCGGGATCGGCTGGTCGAAGTGCCCGTCCGCGACCGCCTCAGCCGCCTGGCGCATGCGCCGCAGCCGGCGGGAGACCGCGCCCGACGCCCAGAAGCCGATCAGCGAGGCGGCCACCAGGGCGATCAGCCCCGCGATCAGGATCTGGCGGCGCACCAGCGCCACGTCGGCGTTCACCTCGGCGAGCGGCGTGGAGAGCACCTCGACCCAGCGGGTCTGGCCGCCGAGATCGATCGGCACGGCGGACGTGGCCACGCGCGTGCCCGCCACGCGCTCCACGCCAGATGCCACCTGGCTGTCGGCGATCGCGGCATCGGCTGTCAGGTAGCGGCTCTGGATCGCGGTGGCCTCGGCCTGCGAGTCGGCCACGACGAACGCCGGCGCGGGTCCGCCGGACTCATCGCGCACGGCGAGCAGGGTGACGCGGCTCTCGGTGGACTGCGCGGTGGTCCGGACGAGCTCCTCGACCTGCTGCTGCGACGCCCCCGACTCCAGCGCGCGGCCGAGGGTCGGGGCCTGCTCGTTGCCGAGACGCTCCAGGCGCCGGAGCTTCTCCGCGGTCAGGCTCGATTCGAGCTGCGGGACGACGTAGAGGTAGACGAACGCGATCGCGGCGGCGGTGATCAGGGTGATCAGCGCTACCACCCGATTGCGGAGGGTGTTGAGCCTCAGGGCCCTCAATCGCGGTCCGAGTCGCGGAAGCGGTAGCCGACGCCGCGCACCGTGAACAGGTACTCGGGCTGCTTCGCGTCGGTCTCGAGCTTCTCGCGAAGGTGCCTGATATGAACGTCGACGGTACGGGGGTCGCGGTAGGTGGAGTCCCCCCAGATGTGCTCGAGCAGCATCTCGCGCGTGAACACGCGGCCCGGCGAGGCGGCGAGCGCCGCGAGGATCTCGAACTCGACGTAGGTCAGCTGCACCGGCTCCGAGCGCAAGAGGACGGAGCGGCGCTCGAAGTCGATCTCCAGGTCGCCCGCCCTGATCGGCTCGTCCGTGGTGAGGGTCGTCCCCGCCATGTTCCCCCGGCGCAGCGCCGCCTTGACCCGGCTGCGGAACTCCCGGACCGAGAACGGCTTGGTGATGTAGTCGTCGGCCCCCATCTCGAGCCCGGCGACCTTGTCGATCTCGTCCCCCTTCGCCGTCAGCATGATGATCGGCACCTGACTGCGGGTGCGGAGGCGCCTGCAAACCTCAATCCCGTCCAGCTTCGGAAGCATGATGTCGAGGACCACGAGATCGAACCGCTCTTCAGTGAAGCGATC
This sequence comes from Solirubrobacterales bacterium, assembly GCA_036505735.1. Taxonomy (GTDB): domain Bacteria; phylum Actinomycetota; class Thermoleophilia; order Solirubrobacterales; family 70-9; genus DASUPK01. The sequence goes on along the minus strand of DASXSZ010000148.1, from coordinate 5,109 downwards.
CAGGGCCTCCTGCCCATCCACGGCCCCCACCACCTCATAACCTTCCTTGCGGAGCGGGTAGGTGAGAAGCGTCTGCACGGCCTGTTCATCGTCCACGAGCAGGATCCGCGCATGTCCTCGCGCCATGCCTGAAGGTTAGAAGGCACGCCACGGTCACCATGGTCGATTTGCGCCTCTACAGAATCGCGCTGCTCGCGGTCCCGATTGCCGCGGTGGTCGCGATGTTCTCCCTGCAGGGAGTGCCCTCCTCCCTCGCTCCTGGCATCCCTCCCGACGCGTTCGACCCGACGACCGCGGCCCCACTCGCCAAGCAGCTCGCCTCCTCCGCGCCGTACCCGACTCCCGGATCGAGCGCCGACGATGCGCTGGCGGAGGCGGTCAAGAACCAGTTCGCCGGCATCGACGGTGCGACGGTGTCCGAGCAGCGCTTCGACGGATCCTTCCACGATCACACGGTTCACCTCCGCAACCTGATCGCCACCCTGCCGGGCGAGTCCAATCGCCAGATCGCCCTGATCGCCCCCAGGGACACCGCCCAGGGGAGCGGCGCCCTGACCAGCACGGCGGCGACGGCGGCGATGCTCGCGATCGCCAACAGCTTCTCGGGCTCCACCCACCACAAGACCCTGGTCTTCGCCTCGACCGACGGATCGAGCATCGGAGCGCTGGGCGCCAAGCGGTTCATGCGCGACTACAGCGACGCGGGCCTCGTGGATGCGGCGATCGTGCTCAGCCAGCCGGCTGCGGGACCTCCGCGGGCGCCGCTGGTGATCCCGTGGTCGACGGGCGCGCAGAGCACGGCCAGCCAGCTCGCCGACACGGCCAACTCGACCGTCTCGAAGGAGCTGGCGACGCCGGCGGGCGACGAGGGACCGCTGGCCGACCTGTTTCGGCTCGCCCTGCCCGCCGGGCTCGGGGAGCAGGCCCCGCTGATCGAGGCGGGGCTGCCGGCGGTCCGTCTCTCATCAGACGGGGAGCTGCCGCTCGAGCCCTCGCGCGATGTAACCGCGAACTTCGATGCCGACACCTACGACCGCTTCGGCCGCGCGTCGCTCGCCCTGCTCCTGGCCCTGGACGGCTCGCCGGGCATCGTCGAGCACGGGCCGGGCGGCTACATCGGGGTGGCGGGGAACCTGCTCCCGGGATGGACAATCGCGATGCTTGCCCTGGCGCTGCTCCTGCCGGTGGCGCTGGCGGCCGGGTCCGGCCTGACCGCGGCGGCCCGCAGCCCGATCGAGGGGGCGAGGGGCGTGCTCTGGACCTGTCTGCGCGCGCTCCCCTTCCTCGGCGCGTTGATCGTCGTGCTCGCGGCGGCTCTGGTGGGCCTGATGCCGAGCCCCGACTTCCCCTTCGACCCGCGAGCCCAGGGCCTCGGGGCCGGTGGGACGATCGCGGTGATCCTGGCCGCACTCTTCTACGCCGCGATCGCGTTCTTCCTGCGGCCGCTGCGCCCCCCGCCCGCACGGGCGGTTGCGACCGCAGCTCCGGCGGCGCTCCTGGTCGCGTGCGTGGCCGCCCTGGGAGTCTGGGCGGCCAACCCGTATCTCGCGCTGCTGGTCTCACTCGGGCTGCAGGCCTGGGTGATCGCGGCAGCCAGGCCGGGCGAGGGCCGCGCCGCCGCCGCGGGCCTCGTGCTGCTCGGCCTGCTGCCTCTCGTCTTCCTGATCGCCAACCTCGCCGATCGCTTCGACGCCGGCCTCGGCGTCTGGCACGACCTCCTCCTCATGCTGGCCGACGGCCAGATCGGGGCATCGCTGGCCCTGCTCGGCTGCGTGATCGCCGGGTCGGGCGTGGCGATCGTCGCACTGGCTGGGCGGGCCCCGGAGCGGCCGGCCCCGGAGATGAGGCTCGAGGGGGAGATCTCCGTGCGCCGGCGGGCGCCTGCTACCGAGCCGGAACCGGAGCCGCCGGAGGAGCCCGAATCGGAGCCAGGGTCTGAACCGGATGCGCCGCCCGAGCCCGCTCAGCCCGAGCCGGAGAGGGACCCCCGCCTCTGGTCGAAGCCGCGCGGCTCGATCTCGCCGCCGCCGGGCAGCCGCAAGCTCACCCCGTGGCCCTCTGTGACGTAGCCGATCCCGGTCAGCTTCGATCCCGCCTCCGCAACGCCTTCGGCCGCCGCTTCGAACCGGTCGCGAGGCAGGGTGACGAGCAGCTCGAAGTCCTCTCCCCCGGAGGCCGCCAGCTCGATCGCGGCGCCCTCGCCGCCGGCGACCGCGGTGACTCCCTCCGCGATCGGGAGACGATCCAACTCGATCTCGAGGCGGCAATCGCTCGAGCGGGCCAGGTGCTGGGCGTCCGCTCCCAGTCCGTCGCTGACGTCGATCATCGCGGTCGCCCCAGCCGCCGCCAGAGCCCGGCCCTCCTGCAGCCTCGGGACCGGGTCGAGCTGACGCCGGAGCAGCGCGTCGCTCCACTCCGCGGGGACGGCCCCGCGGCTCTCCCCGGCCTCCATCAACGCCAGGGCGGCTGCCGCGCCCCCCAGTTCCCCGGTGATCGCGACCAGGTCGCGCGGGCCGGCGCCCCTGCGGGTGACGAAGCGCGAGCTGCCCGGCTCGTAGCCGATCGCCGTGACCGAGACGATCAAGATCGGGGAGCCCACCAGGTCCCCGCCCGCGATCGTGACGGCCTCCCTGGACGCCACCTCCGCCAGCCCCTCAGCGATGCCGAGCAGCTCCTCGTCCGGCAGCTCTTCGGGGGCGCCGACGACGATGTAGGCCTCTCCCTGCGCCGCTCCCATCGCCGCCAAGTCGGAGAGCGCGGCGGCCAGCGCCTTGCGCCCGACGGCGATGGGGCCGAAGGCATCCAGCGTGAAGTGAACGCCGTCCACGATCGCGTCGACCGTGACCGCGCTGGCCGCCCGTGGCTCGACGACGGCCGCATCGTCGCCGCTCGGCACCCGCACCCGGGGGCCCGGAGCGGGCAGCCGCTCGTTGATTTCGCGGATCAGGTCGAATTCGCTCGCGGGCATGGGCCTAGGCTAGGGCGCTGTTGAGCGAGTCGTCTCTCAGAATCGAGGTGAAGGTGAGGCCCAGGGCCAGCCGCGACGAGATCCTCGGCATGCGCGACGGTGTGCTCGCGGTTCGCGTCACGGCGCCTCCGGTGGACGACGCGGCCAACCGCGCCGTCGTCAAGCTGCTCGCCAGGCGCGCCGGCGTGGCGCCCGGCCGGATCAGGATCGCCAGGGGCGGCCGCGGCCGCCGCAAGCTGATCGAGATCGAGGGCGCGGGCCCCGAGGTGCTCGAGAGGATGCGAGGGCGCGCGTGAGCGCGACCCGTCTGATGACGATCAGGGCGTATCGATCCCGCCGCTGCTCGGCGGCGGCGCGGGCGCCGGCTCGGGTGTGGGCGCCGGTTTCGGCTTCGGCGAAGGTGCGGGCTTCTGATCGACGCCCGGGGCATAGGCGCCCTGGTCGTTGCTGTTGGTGCTGTCGCTGCCGCCGTAGCTGTAGCTCGGGCTGTAAGAGGACGAGCAGGAGTATGAGCCCGAGGAGTTGCTGGACCCCGAGACGGAGCTGCTGCAAGAGCTCGAGCTGGACGCCGTGTGCTCCCCGTGATACGACGACAGCGTCGGCAGGCTCGAGGGAACCTCGAAGTCGGGGCAGTCGCCCCCCTGGGCCGCCTCCATGTAGGAGCGCCAGATCGGCCCCGAGGTGGGGCCGCCGAACCCGGTGTAGTCGCGCGAGAGCGGATGCCCGGTCCAGACGGCGGTCGAATACATCGGGGTGTAGCCGACGAACCAGGCGTCGGACAGCCCCTCGCTGGTGCCGGTCTTGCCGGCCTCCGACGAGCAACCGATGGACGTGTAGCCCGCGCCGGTGCCGCTGGTGATCACGCCTTCGAGCACCTTCGTCACCTCGTAGGCCTGCCCCGGAGTGAGGACGCGCTTGCCCTCGCCTGCGCTCGGCTCGTCCACCTTGCCGCCGGGGAAGACCACCCTGTCGATCGCGGTCGCGTCGTGATGGACGCCGCCGTTGGCGAGCGTGGCGTAGGCGTCGGCCTGCTCGAGCGGGGTGACGCCCACGCTGAGCCCGCCGATCGCGTCGGCCGGGGGGATGTAACAGTGCGGGCCGAGCTTGCAGGGGATGTCGCGCACACCCTTGACCCCGAGCGGTGAGGTGATCCCCATCTGGTAGGCCGTCTTGGCGATGTTGGCGGGGCCGACGTCGAGGCCGAGCTGCGCGAAGACGGCGTTGACCGAGTCCCAGGTGGCCTGCGTCAGCGCCATCGTGCCGCCGCCCGGCTCGGCGTTGTTCACCGTCCAGCTCTCGCCGTCCGGGATCTCCAGCGTGACCGGCGAGCTGCCGTTGTAATAAGTGGAGTTGGGGTCGATCCCCTGCTTGATCGCCGTGGTCAGGTCGTAGACCTTGAACGACGACCCCGGCTGCCGGTGAGCGTGCGCCGCGAAGTTGAACTGGCTGGTCAGCGAGTAGCGCTGGGTCGACGCCAGCGCAACGATCTTGCCGTTCGCAGGGTCGATGGAGGCCAGTGCCGACGCCGGGCCACCGCCCGAGTAGCAGACCGAGCAGGAGTCGACGGCGTTCTGCGCCGCCGTCTGGAGCCGCGGCTGGATCGTCGTGTAGACCTTGAGCCCGCCGTTCTCGACCGTGTTCAGCCCGTAGCGGTCCTCCAGCTCCTGCTTGACGAGGTCGAAGATGTAGGGCTGGCGGATCCGGTTGTACTTGTGTCCCGGATCGAGGCCCAGGTCCTGGCTGGAGGCGCTCTGGTACTCGCTTGGGGTGATGGCGTCCTGGTCCACCATTGCCCGCAGCACGTCGTTCCGGCGGGCCAGTGCCGCCCGCGGATTGAGCAATGGGTTGTACTCGGATGGCGCCTGGGGCAGGCCCGCGATCATCGCCGCCTCGGGCAGGGTCAGATCGCGGGCGTGCTTCGAGTAGTACGTCTGCGCCGCAGCTTCGACTCCGATCGCGGTGGCGCCCTGGTTGGTCCCGTAGGGGGCGGTGTTCAGGTATTTGGTGAGGATCCAGTCCTTGGAGTGCTGGTCCTCCTCGTCATTGGCCAGATGCGCCTCGATGATCTTGCGGCGGAGGGTGTCCTGCGGGTGTGAGATGTAGAGGTTGCGGACCAGCTGCTGCGTGATCGTCGACCCGCC
>DASXSZ010000147.1:0-6849 GCA_036505735.1 Solirubrobacterales bacterium | reverse complement strand
CAGCCGCTTGGCGATGTCCAGCGTCTTGATGCCCAGCTCGCGCTTCGCCGGGGCGCCGGAGAGGACGAACTCGTGCATCGGGCGGCGATCGAAGGCGACGGGCGTGTACCTGCCGGCCTTCCCCTCGCTCATCCTCGCGAGCAGGTAGTTGGCGTTCAGCACGGCGGTCTCGGACGCCTCCTGCAGCCCGTCCCCACCGAGGCTGAGCATGTAGGCGTAGGAGCGCACGAAGACCCCGAAGTTGCCTTGGAAGCCGCGCAGCCGGCCGATCGACTTGGGCCGGTCGTAGTCGAGGTCGAAGCTGGGCTCCCCCCCGTTCTGAGCGTCGCGGCGGACCACCTGCGGCCGGGGCAGATAGGGCTCGATCCGGTCGCTCGCTGCGATCGGGCCGGCGCCCGGGCCGCCGCCGCCGTGCGGCTGCGAGAACGACTTGTGGAGGTTGACGTGGACGATGTCGAAGCCCATGTCCCCGGGCCTCGAGCGCCCCATGATCGCGTTCAGGTTGGCGCCGTCGTAGTAGAGGGTCCCGCCGGCCTCGTGGACGATCGTCGCGATCTCGGCGATGTTCTCGTCGAACAGGCCGAGCGTGTTGGGATTGGTGAGCATCAGGCAGGCGGTGTCGTCTTCCGCCTTCGAGCGCAGGTCGTCGAGGTCGATGCCGCCGCGCTCGTTCGACGCGAGCTTGACGACCTCGTACCCGGCCATGGTCACGGTCGCCGGGTTCGTGCCGTGCGCCGTGTCGGGGGTCAGGACCTTGGTCCGCTCCTCGCCGCGATCGGCGTGGTAGGCGCGCGTGAGCAGGAGTCCGGCCAGCTCGCCGTGAGAGCCCGCCGATGGCTGCAGGCTGACGTGGGGCAGCCCGCAGATCTCCGCCAGCGACTGCTGCAGGAGCCACATCAGCTCGAGCGCTCCCTGCGCGCGCTTCGGCTCCTGCGCGGGATGCAGCCGCGCGTGGCCCGGCAGCGCCGCGACCCGCTCGTTGAGGCGCGGGTTGTGCTTCATCGTGCAGGAGCCGAGCGGGTAGAAGCCGGTGTCGAGGTCGAAGTTGCGACGCGAGATCCGGTTGTAGTGGCGGACGATCTCCGGCTCGGAGACCTCGGGAAGCTCCGCCGGACGCTCGCGGAGCAGGTTCTTCGGGATCAGCTCCTCGATCGGGCGCTCGGGGACGCCGGCATCAGGCAGCGTCGCGGCGCGGCGCCCCTCGACCGAGCGCTCGTAGATGGTGGTCGCCGGGTCGCGCTGCATCGGCGTGCCGCCGTCGACGGTGCGCGGTGCAACCGGGAGCTCGCTCACGATGCCACCCCCTCCGCGACCTTCACGCCCCGCAGATCGGCGACCGCGCGGCCGAGCACCTCGGCGAGCCGGTCGATGTCCCGCTTCGAGCGCCGCTCGGTGATCGCGATCAGCAGCCCGTTCTCGTGCTCCGGGTAATCCCGGCCGAGCGGATAGCCCGCGCCGATGCCGTCCGCCGCGCAGCGGTCGAGCACTTCGGGGACCGGCGCATCCAAGGTGACGGCGAACTCCCTCACCGTCGGCGCCCCATGCAGCAGCTCGACCCCGTCGACCGCGGCGAGGCGCTCTCGCGCGTAGGCGGTCCGGCGGACCAGCAACTCCCCGAGCTCGACGAAGCCCCGCTTGCCGAGCCAGGCGAGGTGCACCATGCCGGCGAGCGCGTTGAGGGCCTGGGCCGTGCAGATGTTGTGCGTCGCCTTCTCCCGGCGGATGTGCTGCTCGCGGGTCTGCAGCGTGAGCACGAATCCGCGCCGGCCGTCGACGTCGGTGGTCTCGCCCGCTATCCGGCCCGGCATGCGCCGGAGGTGCTCCTCGGTGGCGCAGAAGAACCCGAAGGAGGGACCGCCGTAGTCGAGCCGGTTGCCGAGCGGCTGGCCCTCGCCCACGGCGACGTCCGCACCGCATTCGCCCGGCGGCCGGAGGATCGAGAGGGCGATCGGGTCGCAGGCGACCACGACCAGGGCGCCGTGCTCCTTTGCCGCGGCGGTGAGCGCCTCGATGTCCTCGACCGCGCCGAGGAAGTTCGGCTGCTGCAGGAAGACGGCGGCGGTCTCGCCATCGATCGTCTCGGCCAACGCCGCGGCATCCGTGATCCCGTCCGCCAGCGGGACCTCGACCAGCTCGGTGCCGTAGCCCGCCCCGTAGGTCTCCAGCGATTCTCGGCTGTGCGGGTGGACCCCGCGCGAGGCGATCAGCCTCCTCCGGCCGGTCGCGCCGATCGCCAGGTATGCGGCCGAGGCGACCGCCGACGGCCCCTCGTAGAGGGCGGCGTTCGAGACCGGCAGGCCGGTGAGCTCGGACATCGCCGTCTGGAACTCGAACATCACCTGCAGCCCACCCTGGGAGATCTCGGGCTGGTAGGGCGTGTACGGCGTCAGGAACTCTGACCGGCTGGTGATCGCGTCGACGATCGCCGGCATGTAGTGGTCGTACATCCCGGCGCCCAGGAAGCTCGTCTCGGCCTCGGCGTGGGCGTTACGGGAGGCGAGCCCGGAGAGGCGGTCATAGACCTCGGTCTCGGGCTTGCCGTCGGGCAAGTCGAGCGGCCGGTCGAGCCGCAGGGGCTTCGGGATGTCCTCGAAGAGCTCGTCGGTCGACTCGACGCCGATGGCCTCGAGCATCTCGCGGCGGTCCCGGTCGGTGGCGGACGTGTAGCGGCTCACGGAGGGTCCATCGTAGTGAGGCTCACCGATCGCCTTCCGCCGCGCCGCATTAGGGTGCGGGACATGCGCAGGGATTCGCTCGTAGCCGGGATTCGGGCGGGCATCCCCTTCGCGATTGCGGCCGGGGTCCTCGCGGTCTCGTTCGGCGTCCTGGCCGAGCCGGTACTCGGCACGGAGGCGACCCTGGTGATGTCGGCATTCGTGTTCGCGGGGTCCGCCCAGTTCGGGTCCTTAGCCGTGCTTGGGGGCGGCGGAGGTGTGGCTGCGGCGGTGATCGCCGCGGTCCTCCTCAACGCGCGCTACCTGCCGATGGGCATCGCCCTTGCACCGTCGCTGCGCGGGGGCTGGTTGCGGCGCGCCGGGTACGGGGAGACCATGATCGACGCCTCGTGGGCGATGGCCAACCGCGGCGGCGGCCGCTTCGACCCCGACTTCCTGGTCGGCGCAACCCTTCCCTCCTACCCGGCCTGGGTCGGCGGGACGTTGATCGGCGTGCTGGCAGGGGACCTGATCGGCGATCCCGCCGACCTGGGGCTCGACGCGCTCTTCCCGGCGTTCTTCCTTGCCCTTCTGGTCGGCGGTGAGCTCCGCAGCGACCGTCTCGCTGCGCTCGTCGCCGTGTTGGGCGGGGCGATCGCGCTGGCGCTGACGTCCGTCACCCCGGCTGGGGTGCCGGTGATCGCCGCCAGCGGTGCGGCTCTGCTCGGGCTGCGGCGCAGGCGCACCGCGCCGGAGGCCGTGCATCCCGAGATCGAGGAGGATCCAGTTGGGTGAGGAATGGGTCCTGGTGGCATGGCTCATCGTTACGACCGCGGCGATCCGTGGCGCGGGTCCGGTCGCGTTGGGAGGTCGCGAGCTGCCCGCCCGCGCGATGGGCGTGATCGGCCTGCTCGCGCCGGCGCTGCTGGCGGCCCTGGTTGTGACCCAGACGTTCGGGGGCGAGGGCTCCGAGCTGACCGTGGATGAACGCGCCCTGGGGGTCGCCGGCGCCGGCGCCGTCCTCGCCCTGCGCGGAGGAATTCTCCTCACCATGGCGGTAGCGATGGTGCTGACCGCGGGCGCCCGCGCGCTCCTCGCCTGAGCTCGCCCCGCTCCGCGGCTAGTCGGATTCCTCGAGCCGCCAAGAGCCTCAGGCTTGGTCGTGCTTCCGCGCCTCCCGCCATATCGAGAGGGTGAGCAAGAGGCCAACGGCCAGGGGCATGACGAACCAGGCCTCGCTCCCCTCGCTGACCAGGCCCGTCACGCCGAGCGCCAACAACACCCCGATCGCCGTCACCCAGTCATCACCGGCGAGGAACTCCCAGGCTCCCACGGCAGCCGCGCGCAACCGCGTCATGCCTCCACCGCCCGGCCCACGACGACGGTCGATCGGAACAGCCGAACCAGCAGAAGCGAGAACGCCGCAACCGCCGGGACGAGCAACAGCAAAGCGGCATCGCCCTCAGGCCATTGCGCCCCGGCGCCCTCCGCCCCCCAAAAGATCCCGAACGAGGTCAGCATCACGCCGACGCTGAACTTCATCGCGTTCTCCGGAACGTTGGCCAGCGGGGAGCGGATCGCAACGCCGATCGCGGCAACGAGGACCACCGCCGCGCCCGCGGCGACCGCCGCCAAGCCGAGACGGTGCTGGTTCGCCCCGAAGGTGAGTGCGATGAAGACCACCTCCAACCCCTCGAGCAGCACGCCTTTGAAAGCGATCGTGAACGAGTAGGGATCGAGGCGGTCATGGGGCGCTCCAGCCGCTGCCGCCGCCGCGGCTTCCTTGCGGAAGATCTCCTCCTCGTCGTGAAGCGACTTGAGGCCCGCGCCTCTCAGGATCGCCTTGCGCAGCCACTGCAGCCCGAAGACCAGAAGCAGGCCGCCAACGACCAGGCGCAGCGTGTCGATTGGAAGCGAGGTCAGTCCCGGACCGAGGACGGCCGTCGCCGCAATCAGCGCTAGCACGGCGGCAGCCGCTCCCCCCAACGCCGAGCGCCAGCTGCGCGTCGTTCCGACGGCAAGCACGATGGTGAGCGCCTCGACCGCCTCGACCGCACAGGCGAGAAAGACCGAGACGGCGAGCCCAAGGGCCTGGCCATTCACGGCAACGGCCTCATTGCTTCGAGATCAGTCCGACTCTTCGAGCAGCTTCTTGTAGGCGGCGGCGTCCATCAGCTGGTCCGCCTCGGAGGGATCCGAGAGATTCACCTTGACCATCCAGCCCTCGCCGTAGGGGTCCTGGTTGATCTTCTCGGGGTTCTCCGAGATCGCGGGGTTCACCTCCGTGACCTCGCCCGAGAGGGGCGCGTAGACGTCGGAGACGGCCTTCACCGACTCCACCTCGGCATAGGCATCGTCCTTCTTGACCTCCTTGCCGACGTCCGGCGGCTCGTAGAAGACCACCTCGCCGAGCGCGTCCTGGGCGTACCAGGTGATCCCGAAGGTCGCGGTCTCGCCCTCGATGCGCGCCCAGTCGTGCTCGGGGTGGTAGCGAAGGTCTTCGGGATAACTCTCGTCTGCCACGTCGGAAACCTATCGACCCACGGCTCTGGCCGGGATTCAGTCCCTCGAGTAGAGCGGGGCCTTGCGCACCTCGGCCGGGCGCCGCTTGCCGCGCACGTCGATCTCGATCTTGGTGCCGGGCTCGGAGAGGTCGCTGCGGACGTATCCCATGCCGATCCCGACCTCGAGACACGGGGACATCGTCCCGCTGGTCACCTCGCCGACCTGCTGGTCGCCGGACATGATCGGGTTGCCCTGCCGTGGGATTCCCGACCCGGTGAGCACGAACGGCCTCAGGATCTCCGCCGGGCCCTCCTCGCGCACCTGCCGACAGGCCTCGGAGCCGGTGAAGCCGGTCTCCTCCTTCACGCACCAGCCGAGCGCCGCCTCGATCGGTGTGCGCTCCTCGGTCAGGTCGTTGCCGTAGAGGCAATAGTTGACCTCCAGCCTCAGGGTGTCCCGCGCGCCAAGCCCGGCCGGTGAGGCGCCGCCACCGATCACGGCGTCCCAGACCGTCCTGGCGCCGTCGGGAGAGACCAGGATCTCCACCCCGTCCTCGCCCGTGTAGCCAGTACCGCAGACCAGCGCCGGCGCGCCAGCCACCGTGAGCTCCGCTGTGTGGAAGCGCTCCGGCAGCTCGGCCTCCGCCAGCTTGCCGACGATGCCGCGCGCCTCCGGCCCCTGCACCGCGAGCATCGCGTAGCCGTCGATACGGTCCCTGACCTCGGCCTCGAACTCGACCGCGTGCGCCTCGAACCACTCCAGGTCTCTCACGTGATTGGCGGCGTTCGTCACCGTCAGGTAGCGGTCGTCGGCCAGCCGGTAGGTGAAGAGGTCGTCGAGGACGCCGCCGTCCTCGCGGCACAGGGTCGAGTACTGCGCCCCGCCGACCTGGATCTTCGAGACGTCATTGGAGAGCAGCCGCTGGAGCAATTCAGCCGCCCGTGGCCCCTCGGTCTCGATCTCGCCCATGTGTGAGACGTCGAAGACGCCACAGGCGTTCCGCACGCACAGGTGCTCCTCCTTGATCCCGTCGTACTGGACGGGCATCTCCCAGCCCGCGAAGTCGACCAGCTTCGCCCCGGCGGCGACGTGAGCCTCGTACAGCGGGGTCCTCTTCAGCGTCCCGGCTTCCACGGTTCGCCACGATACTGCGGGCCGTGACACCGACCGACGAAGAGCTGATCGAGCTGCTGCGCCGCAACAACGAGGCGCTCAACCGCGGCGACTTCGACGCCGTGATCGAGAGGGGGCACCCGGACATCGTTTTCGTACAGCCCGGAGGCCTCCCCGTGCTGAGGGGAATGGAAGCCGTGCGGGCCTGGATGGAGCCCGACGCGTTCGAGGGCAAGGTGACGCGGGTCGAGGTCTTCACCGTCAACGAGGAGGACGCCGCCCGCCGCGCCCTCAAGTGCGGGCCCTGAACTAAACGGGTTGCTCCTCGGCCGTCGCCTCGGAGCACCCTCGCATCTACTTCAGGAAGTCCGGGACGTCGATCTCGGACTCGGAGATCCGCAGATCGCTGAGCGCCTCTCGGCTGCGGCCGACCGCAGCCGGACGGCGCTCCGCCGCCCTGGCGGTGAACTCGGGCGCGCGAGCGATCATCTCGAACCCCTCGAAGCCGGTGGCGATCACGGTGACCCGCACCTCCTCGTGCATCGAGGAGTCGACAACGGCCCCAAAGACGATGTTC
>DASXSZ010000146.1:0-2435 GCA_036505735.1 Solirubrobacterales bacterium | reverse complement strand
GTCGACGTCGTCTTTCAGGTCGAGCCAGAGGAAGTAGCCGCCCTCAGGCACAACGAACTCGGCCTCCGGGATGTACGTGCGGAGCGCCTCGACCAACGCGTCGCGCCGCTCGCGCAGCGCCGCGTTCACGACCTCGAGGTTTTCGTCGAGCCCGCCCGAGCGACAGAGCTCGAAGACGATCGACTCGGCGAGCATGTTCGGTGAGATGTAGGTTTCGTTGGCTCGCTTGGCGAGCGTGGCGATCTGCTCGACCGGCCCGACCAGATAGCCCACCCGGACTCCAGGGCTGACCGACTTCGAGAAGGACGAAGCGTGGATCACCCGGTCGGCGGTGTCCATCTCGAGCATCGTCTTGCCACGGGCCTTCTCGAAGCTGATCAGGCGGTAGGGGTCGTCCTCGAAGAGCGTGAAGCCGTGGTCGGCGGCAAGCTGCACCAACGCGCTGCGTTTCTCGAGCGAGAGCGTGCAGCCGGCGGGGTTGTGGAAGTTGGGGATGATGTGGGCCAGCCCGAAGGCCCCGTCCTGACAGGCGGCGGCGACCGCGGCGGGGTCGACGCCGTCCGCCTCGAGCGGCGCCCCGACCAGGTCCGCGCCCGCCTGCCGTAGGAGAAGCAGTGTGCGGTCGTAGGTCGGCTGCTCGACGAGGACGCGATCCCCCTCCGAGACCAGATGGCGGAAGAGGAGCGCCGCCGCCTCCATCGAGCCGTTGGTGACCATCACCCGCTCGGGCTGCACATCGTGAAGCTCCGCGATCCACTCGCAGAGCCCGGGGTGCCCGCGCCCGGTGCCGTAGCTGAGCGCCTTCTCCCAGTCCGACTCCAAAGCACGCGCGGCGGCGTCCCGGACCGCGTCGTGGGGGAGGATGTCGGCGCTCGGGGCGCCCCGCGCGAAGCTGATCGTCCGTTCGGCCACTGGCGCATCGAGTATACGAACGGTGCGATACTGGACCTGCTGCGGGGATGAAGGCCGCCGAACGGCATGAAGCCTTGCCGCCGGCATGGACGCCATTCGTCGGAGGCCCATTTGAGCGCCCGATGTGTCGGCAATACTGTTGCCCGATGCCGGCGTCGCTCGAGTTGGTCAAGATCGCGCTGCAGGCCTACGGCAACGGCGACTGCGAGATCGCCCTCGCCCTCGCCGATCCGCTGATTCGCTGGGACGAGCGGGCGTCGCGCCCGGACGGCGACCTGGTCTGGGGTCACGACAACGTCCAGAAGGCGATGCGCCGCTATCTCGATGGCTGGGAGCAGTATCGCTTCGACCTCGAGGACGTCGCGGAGGTCGGCCCCGGCAAGGTCGTCGGCATCTGCCGCGAGCGGGGCAAGCCGAAGGAGGGCCCCCCAATCGATCGCCGCTTCGGCGGGCTCTGGGTGGTCGAGGAGTCGAGGATCGCCTCGTGGGCGACCTATCTGACTCCGAAGGAGGCCGTCCGGGCGGCCAAGGAGCTCCTCGGCGGCCGCCTGGACCAGTCGCAGATCAAGCGCAGGACCGGACCGGTGGCGGCCCCCTCGGCTGAACCCGCTACGGCGCCCGCGCAGCCGCCGGCGGAGCTCGAGCCGGGGGAGGGGTCAGCCGACGAGCGGCCGCGCAAGAGGGCGCTGACCAAGAGCGAGGAGCAGAAGCGCGCCGCCCGCGCCCGCGCGAGGCTCCGCCGGCGCTCCTCCCGCCAGACGGCCTAGAGGCCACGATGCCCGCGATGGCCGGGCCCCTCGTCTACGTCGACACCTCCGACGTCCGGGACGACGCTCTCGAGGCCGTCAAGGCCGCAATCGAGGAGCTGGTCGCGTTCATCGAGGCGAATGAACCGAAGCTGCTGGCTTATGGCGTCTATCTCAACGAGGACGAGGGTCGGATGACGGTCGTACACGTGCACACCGACTCGTCCTCCCTCGAGTACCACCTGAAGGTCGGCGGGCCCGCCTTCAAGCCGTTCGTCGACCTGATCACGCTGTCATCGATCCACGTCTACGGCGAGCCGAGTGAGAACGCCGTCGAGCAGCTCCGACAGAAGGCGCGCATGCTGGGCTCGGGAACCGTGGTGATCCATCCTCCGGCGGGCGGATTCACGCGATTCGGTCCCGGCTGAGTGGACGCTCGGCGAACTGCCCCCCTAGGCCTTCGCCCCGATCGTCTCCGCGGCCAGCTGGGCCGTCTCGGTCGGGCTCTTGCCGACGCGGATGCCCTGCGCCTCGAGCGCCTGCTTCTTGGCCTCCGCAGTCCCGGATGAGCCGGAGATGATCGCACCGGCGTGGCCCATCTGCTTGCCGGGCGGCGCGGTGAAGCCGGCGATGTAGGCGACCACCGGCTTCGAGACGTTCTCGGCGATGAACTCGGCGGCCCGCTCCTCGGCGTCGCCCCCGATCTCGCCGACCATCACGATCAGCTCGGTCTCGTCGTCCTCCTCGAACAGGGTGAGCACGTCGATGAAGTCGGAG
>DASXSZ010000145.1:0-4550 GCA_036505735.1 Solirubrobacterales bacterium | reverse complement strand
CTCTCCGGATCGAGAATCGCCGACCTGAAGACTGTCGTCACCGAGGCCTGCAACAACGTCGTCCTGCACGCCTACGACGACGAGCCCGGACCCCTGCTGGTCACCGCCGAACCGGGCGACGGGCATCTCGAGATCGAGGTCGCGGACGAGGGCCACGGCTTCCGCCCGCGGGCGAGCGAGGGAGACGTCTCGCTGGGCCTGGGCCTCCCCCTGATCGCCGCCCTCTCGGACAGCTTCGAGATCAGCGGCGGCGCCGGTCGGGGCAGCAGGACCACGATCCGCTTCGGCTACGCCCCGCCGGCCTTCAGCAACAACGGCACCCTGACCATGGTGCCCGAGGAGCTGGAGATGGCGATCACGCCCGGGACGATGGTCAAGCCGGTGCTGGCTCGCGTGATCGGCGCCCTGGCCGCGCGCGCCGAGTTCTCGGTCGACCGCCTCGCCGACACGGTCCTGCTCGGCGACGCCGTCTCGTCGTCAGGCGGGGCGGACTTCTCGGACGGGCTCGTCGGGATCTCGATCAGGGATCGCTCCGGCACGCTCGACGTCCGGGTCGGCCCGCTCGTCGATGGAGCCGGCGAGCGGCTGCTCTCCGAGATGGATCTGCCCGGTCACGGCTCTCTGCGCACTTTGGCGAGCGCGATGGAGGTCACCAAGGGCGAGACCGCCGAGGGCGAGGCGGCCGAGTTCCTGGTGATCGAAGTGGCGCGGTAGGGCGCGCCTACCCTTCTTCGGTCGGAATCCTCTGCCGCAGCTTCTCGATGGTGGCGCGCAGGATGCGGGAGACATGCATCTGCGAGACGCCGACCTGCTCCGCGATCTCGCTCTGGGTCATGTCCTCGACGAAACGAAGGTGCAGGACCTTGCGGTCGCGCTCGGAGATCTCCTCGAGCACGGGGCCAATCGCCTCGCCGTACTCGACGGTGTCGAAGGCGAGGTCCTCCTCGCCGATTCGATCGCGAAGGGGGCCCGGCTCATCCCCGTCGCCGAGGGTCGAGGTCGCGTCCAAGGAGACCGCGTGGTGCCCCTGCGCCGCGTGCATGGCCTCCAGGACCTCCTCGTCGGTCGCCTCGATGCGTTCGGCGATCTCCTGGATCGTCGGTGAGTGGCCGAGCTTCGCCGGCAGGTCCGCCGTCGCCCGTTCCACCTTCAGGATCCGCTCCTGGACGTCACGGGGGACGTGGACCGACCAGCCGCGATCCCGGAAGTGCCGCTTCAGCTCCCCCAGGATGGTCGGAACGGCGAAGGTCGAGAAGGCGGTGCCGCGCTCCGGATCGAACCGGTCGATCGCCTTGACGAGGCCGACACTCGCAACCTGGACGAGGTCGTCGAACGGCTCGGCTCCGCCGGCGTATCGGGCGGCCAGCCGCCTTGCCAGCGGCATGAACCTCTCGACCAGCTCCTCCCGCACGATCGGCGAGTGATCCTGGGCATAGCGCTCAAGCAGGCGCCGCTCGCCCGCAAGCTGTTCCCGTGGCCCCGGAGAGGGTGTCGGGTTCATCTGAATGTCTGCCGAGGCGATTTCATTCATGGGTCTCGGCTCCTCGCGACCCGTGGTCGCCCATTGGCCCCTCGGTTCTCGCGCAGAACAATGCCGAGCCGCCCACCAAAGGTAGCTACCCGGGCTCGCCGAGGTGGCAAACGGCGGTTTCGCCGTGTGGCCGCCGGGTAGCGCACGACTGACCACCTAACACTTGAGGAGTGATACGTATGCCACCCCGTGGCGTTAAGAAGGGCACCAAGCGTGCCAGGCAGTACGAGAAGATCAAGAGAAGCGCACGCGGGCGCGGGGCCTCTGCGTCGCGAGCGAGCGAAATGGCCGCTCGCACGGTCAACAAGAACCGCGCGCGCTCGGGCGAGTCACGGACCCGCTCGCGGAGCTCGACTCGCGGCTCCTCGCCTTCGCGCAGGGGCGGACAGCGGTCCGGGACCAACCGGCCCAAGGGCCAGACGAAGGAACAGCTCTACAGCCAGGCGCGGCGCCTGCGCATCGAGGGCCGCTCGAGCATGAACAAGAGTCAGCTGCAGCGGGCGGTCGCGGCAAAAAGGCGTTAGTACGCACGTTTAGGTATTCGCGGCCAGGGGTACCCAGCCCCTGAGTCGAGGCAGCGGGCGGGCGTGCGGAGACCCCCTACTCCGGCGCCCGCCCCACATATCAAGATGCCTCGCCTCCGCCGGGTTTCAGCCTCGGCGCAGGCGGGCGGATAGGGCGGCCGGTTTCCTTCTCCCCCTGGCCGTCCTACCCCGCCTTGCCCAGCGGCCACAAGCGGCCGCGATCTGATGGCGAAGCCGTGGATACGATCGGTCGATGGCCGACCAGTCCGAAGCTCCCTATCTCGACGCGGTCGTCTCCTACGTGGCCCGGAACCCGGGCCGGTTCCACATCCCCGGACACAAGGGCACGGGCGCGGACCCGGGGCTGATTGCCGCTCTCGGGGAGGCCGCCGTCCTGCACGACGTCCCACCCAGCATCGAGGGGATCGACGTTGGGCCCGAGCCGACGCCCTTCCAGCGCGCGCAGCGCCTCGCCGCCGACGCCTGGGGCGCCCGGCGGAGCTGGTTCCTGGTCAACGGAGCATCGGGAGGAAACCATGCGATCTGCATGACGCTCGCGCACGCCTCGGGCGAGCTCACCACCGGGCCACCCGACCGCGGGCGGGTCGTCGTGCAGCGCAACGTCCACTCGTCGACCATCGACGGCCTCGTTCTCTCCGGCCTGCGGCCGACGTTCGTCTCCCCGGAGATCGACCGTGAGCTCGGCATCGCCCACTGCGTCACTCCCGACGCGCTCGACGCTGCGCTCGAGGCGGAGCCTGACGCCGTCGCGGCCATGCTCGTCTCACCCACCTATTTCGGCGCGGTGGCGCGGATCTCCGAGCTCGCCGAGGTCGCACATGCTCGCAACGTCCCCCTGGTCGTCGACGAGGCCTGGGGATCCCACCTCTACTTCCACGATGCGCTGCCCACCGGCGCGCTCCGCGGTGGCGCGGACCTCGTCCTCTCCAGCACCCACAAGATCGTCGGAAGCCTGACGCAGTCGGCGATCCTCCATCTCGGCGACGGCGGCGGGGTCGATGAGGACGTGATCGACCGGTCGGTGACCCTGGTCGAGTCGACCAGCCCGAACTCGCTGCTGACGGCCTCCCTCGACGCGGCCCGGCGATTTGCGGCCACCCGGGGGCGCGAGCTGCTGGAGGTGACCCTCCCGACGCTGGCGCGGACTCGCGAGCGGGTCAGGCAGATCCCGGGCCTGGACGTGCTCGACGAGCGCCTCGCCGGGCGGACCAGCGTCGCCGCCTGGGACCCGCTGCGGCTCTCCGTCGACGTCAGGGGGACCGGGGCGACCGGCCATCGGATCGCCGAGCTGATGAGGGATCGCGACGACATCGTCCTCGAGCTCTTCTCCGAGAACGTCGTGGTCGCCGTCTTCGGGATCGGTGAGACCGAGACCGCCTCGGCGGACCGGCTGGTGGAGGGGCTGGAGCACGCGGTCGGGGAGGTCGGCCCGGGCGACCAGGAGGCGCGGCGGGCCTTCGCCGAGCCGCCGCCCTGGGGCCCGCTCGAGCTCGCCCCGCGGGACGCGTTCCTGGGGCCCCAGCAGGTAGTGCCGTTCGACAGCGCCGAAGGCCGCATCGCCGCCGAGTCTCTCGCCGCCTACCCGCCCGGCGTTCCCAACGTCCTCCCCGGCGAGAGGCTGACGGCGCCGACCCTGGCGTATATCGCGGATTCGCTCGCGCACGGAGGCCTGGTCCGCGGAGCGAGCGACCGATCCCTGCGAACGATCCGGGTCGTCTCCGAGTGAGCGCGGCGGAGCCAGCCTGGGGCGTCGACTCGGAGCACGGTCGTCTGCTCGACGTACTCCTCTGCCGTCCGCGGAACTTCCGCTGGCGCGCCACCAGCGCGATCACGCAGGCCACGCTCGACGCGGGTCACCGCTTCGATCCGGAGCTCGCCGCCTCCCAGCATGCGGCGCTGGTCGCGGCCTACGACGAGGCGGGCGTCCGCTGCCACTTCCTCGATCCCGATCCGTCGCTCCCGTATCAGGTATTCACCCGCGACTCGAGCACCATGGGCCCGAACGGGACGGTGATCACCCAGCCTGCGCAATGGTGGCGGCGGGGCGAGTACGCGCCCGCGATCCGCTTCTACCAGGAGGCCGGCATCCGGATCCGGGGGATGATCACCGCCGGGTCGCTGGAGGGCGGGGACGTGATGATCGTCGAGCCCGGAGCGGTGCTGATCGGCTGCGGCGAGAGCCGCACGCAGCAGGTGGCCGCCGATCAGCTCGCCGGCTGGTTCAGGGAGGACGGCTGGGAGGCACGCGTGCAACCGATCCCCGAGCGCTACGTCCACATCGACGTCCTGGTCGCCGTCCTGGCCGAGAAGCTGGCCGCCGCCTGCACGGAGGTGCTGCCCACGGCCGCGGTGGACTGGCTGCGCGCAAAGGGCTTCGAGCTGATCGAAGTGAGCGCCGAGGCGGCCTTCACGCTCGGCGCCAACGCCATTTCGCTGGGCGCGGAGCGGGTGATCTCGGCTGCCGGCGCGCGGGA
>DASXSZ010000144.1:0-2694 GCA_036505735.1 Solirubrobacterales bacterium | reverse complement strand
GCGACCGGCTCGGCGCCCGTCGGTCGAGGGGGAGACGGAGTACGCGTTCTGGCACCTGCTCGTCCGAGACGTGGCCTACGGGCAGATCCCGCGCGCCGCCCGGGCCAGGAAGCATCGGGCCGCCGCGGAGTGGATCGAGCGGATCGCCGGCGAACGCGTCGCCGACAGCGCCGAGCTACTGGCGTACCACTACGAGCAGGCGCTCCACCTTTCCCGGGCGGCGGGGGTCGATGATCCCGAGCTCGAATCTCGCGCCCGCAGGTTCCTCATGCTGGCAGGCGAGCGTGGGGAACGGCTGGATACGGCCAAGGCCATTGCCCACTACGAGCGAGCGCTGGAGCTGACCCCGTCCGGGCATCCGGATCGGGTTCTCGTCCTCCTGCGCGTCAGCCGGTCGCTCTGGGGAACGGGAGGATTTGCCAAGGCTGAAGCGTGGTGCCGCGAAGCGCTGGAGGCCGCGCGCGCAGACAGCGACACGCTCGGCGAGGGCGAAGCGCTCACCTGGCTATCGAAGCTGGCGTGGGCGCGAGGTGATACTGCGCGCCAGTTCGACCTGCTGGAGGACGCGGTGCGGATCCTCGAGGCGCTCCCGCCCGGCCCCGAGCTGGCCTCGGCGTACGCGCGGCTCACGGCGGCCTATGGCCTGGCCTGGCGTCCGGCGGAAACCATGCGGGCCGCCGAGCGGGGTTTGGACGTGGTCCGCGAGTACGGGACCGAGTCAGACCTCATGACCCTGCTTCAGTTCCGAGGGCAGGCACGGGCCGACTTCGGGCAGGTCGAGGAAGGGTTCGAGGATCTCCGCGAAGGTCTCCGCCTTGCGCTCGAGGCAGCGCCGGCAGCCCTGGTCGCCGCTGCGCACGTCAACCTGGGCGACATGACGTGGGTCCACCACAGCCCGGCGAAGGGGCAAGAGCTCTACGAGGCCGCCGCTGAACTGGCGGAACGGCGTGGTGCGCCCGGCGCCGCGGACTGGGCGCGGATGGAGTCGATGTGGACCCGATATGACCTCGGGGACTGGGACGAGCTCCTCGCAGTCGGCGACCGGATCCTGGATCGGGTGCTGGGACATGGGACGAGCCAGATCTGGGTGCTCACCGAGGCCTATCGCCAGGACGTGCTGCTTCATCGGGGGGTGGCCGACCGGGAAGGAATGGTCGAGGGAAGGATTCTGCCTCGGGCCCGGGAGATCGGAGACGGTCAGGTCCTCGTGCCGACATTCCGGGTCGCGGCTCTGGGGCGGATGGCTCGGGGAGACGAGGCGGGCGCGGTTGACCTCGTCCGAGAGCTGGACGAGCTTCTGCGAGATCGTCCGGGTCCGAGGAGCTGGATCCTGAACGGCGCTGCCCGCGTATGTCTGGCCGCGGAAGAGGCCGGCCTCCTACGATCGCTCATCGACCAGGGAGTTGAGTACCTGACGAGGGACCGGAACAGCATGGCGTCGGCACGCGCGACGCTAGCCGAGATTGAGGGCGACCACGAGCGAGCATGGGCGGGGTATCAAGACGTCGCCGACCGATGGGAGGCGTTCCCCGCAGTCTTGGAACATGGACTCGCGCTCATGGGGGTGGGTCGGTGCCTCCTGGCGCTCGGCGGGCGGAGCCAGGGAACGGAGCGCTTGCGAGCGGCGCGGGAGCGGTTCAGCGCACTGAAGGCGGCGCTGATGGTCGCGGAGGTCGACGATCTGCTCGCCCGCGCTACCTCAAAGACCTCCTGAGGCCAGTCGATGAACACGAACCGGCTGGAGACCTTCGCCGACGGTGTGTTCGCTATCGCCGCAACACTGCTGATCCTGAACGTCGATGCCCAAGTTCCGGAAGACACGAGAGACCTGGGCGCGCTGCTCTTCCACATCTGGCCTTCCTACGCCGCGTATGCGGTCACGTTCTTCACCATCGGGATCGTCTGGGTGAACCATCACACCGTCATGTCACAGATCGACCGGGCCGACCGATTGTTCCTGTTCCTGAACATCGGGTTCCTTATGCTCGTCGCGTTCGCGCCGTTTCCCACCCGGCTCATCGCGGAACATATCCGCGAGGAAGGAGCCCGGGCCGCGGCGCTCACCTACGGGATCACACTGGTGGTCATGGCGGCCCTGTTCAACGCGCTGTGGCTCTACGCCTCAGTCGGATCGCGGTTGCTCCGCGCGGACCACGACCCCAAGGTCGTGAGAGGAATCACCAGGAGCTACCGGCTCGGAGTCCCGACGTATCTGGCCGCGACGCTGATCTCGATCGTCAGCCCAACCGTCGGGGTGATCCTCTTCGCCGCGATCGCAGCCGCCTACATCCTGGAGAGTTCGCTGTTCGGCCGGACGAAGCAGTCGAGCTGATGGCCTCGCAACTCGCCGCAATCACGGACGCCATCCTCCGGCTCCATGGCGTCGCCGCGCTCGCGATCGTGTTCCTGATCCCGGCCTTGGAGGCCTCGGCGTTCGTCGGCTTCGTATTCCCGGGGGAGATCGCCGTCCTGCTCGGCGGGGTGCTCGCCTTTCAGGGCAGGGTTCCGCTGTGGGCAGTGATCATCGCGGCCGTGCTCGGCGCGTCGATCGGAGACAGCATCGGCTATGCCATCGGCAAACGGTGGGGGCGCTCCCTGCTCCACGGCACGCTGGGGCGCTTGCCGATCATCCGGCGGGCGCTCGACAAGAATCTCGATGTGGCAGAGGAGTACGTCCGCCACCGTGGCCCACGT
>DASXSZ010000143.1:0-2908 GCA_036505735.1 Solirubrobacterales bacterium | reverse complement strand
CCCGTGCGCTGCATCATGCCTCCGCACTGGTCGCAGGCCGGGCCGAGCTCGAGGTCCGCTCCCATCTTCGCCGGGACGACCGGCGGGGTGTCCGTGAGCGCGGCGGTCGCCGGTTTGGCCTCGGCCTCCGGCTCCGCGGAGCCGTTCGCCGTCCCGTTCCCCTCGCCGTTCGAGTGCCCGTTGCCACCGTCCCCGGCCGTGTCGTCCATCGGGAACGCCTGCTGGGCCTCCTTCCTGGCCCTGACCTCATCGGTCATGATCCCGAGGCTCTCCAGGTAGTCGACGTCGTCGATGAACCGGCTGGCGAGCCAGCGCATGATGTAGTCGGGAAGGGACTTGGCGAATGGGATCTCGGGGTTGCGCGTGATCCCCTCGGGCTCGAAGCGCATGTAGCTGAACTTCTTCACGTAGTCCTCGAGCGGCACGCCGTACTGCAGCCCCATCGAGATCGCGGTGGCGAAGGCGTTCATCAGCCCCTTGATCGTCGAGCCCTCCTTGCCGATGTCGGTCAGGAAGATCTCGCCGACCGACCCGTCCGGGTACTTGCCGGCGGTGATGTAGCCCTCGTGCATGCCCACGGAGAACTTGTGGGTGATCGATTCCCGCTCGCGCGGCATCTTGTTGCGCTTGGGCTTGGGATCCTCGGCGGCGGGCTCCGACTTCTTGTCTCCGGCGTCCGTCTTCAGCGCCTGGGCGGTCTTGGAGCCGTCGCGGTAGATCGCGAGCGCCTTGAGACCCTTCTTCCAGCCGTCCATGTAGGCGTCGGCGATGTCGGAGACGGTCGCCGTCTCGGGCAGGTTGACGGTCTTCGAGATCGCGCCTGAGAGGAAGGGCTGCGCCGCGGCCATCATGTCGATGTGGCCGGTGTGCGAGATCGAGCGCTCGCCGACCGCCACATCGAACACCGGCAGATGCTCGTCCTTCAAGGCGGGCGCCCCGATGATCGTGTTGTGCTCGTTGATGTAGGCGTCGATCTGCTCGATCTCGGAGGTCGAGTAGCCGAGTGTCTCGAGCGCCAGGTTGACCGAGCCGTTCACGATCTTCATCTGGCCGCCCCCGACCAGCTCCTTGAACTTGACCAGCGAGAAGTCGGGCTCGATGCCGGTCGTATCGCAGTCCATCAGGAAGCTGATCGTCCCGGTGGGGGCCAGGACGGTCGCCTGGGCGTTGCGGTAGCCATGCTGCTCGCCGAGTGCCACGGCCTCGTCCCATGACTCGCGGGCGGCGTGGAGCAGCGGCTCCTCGACCAGCTCGTCCTCGATCTCGTAGGCAGCGGACTGGTGCATCCGCATCACCTGGTTGTGGGCCTCGCGGTTCACCGCGTAGCCGTCGTACGGCCCGGTCGTGGCGGCGATCCGCGCCGACATCCGGTAGCCGCGCCCCGTCATCAGGGCGGTGATCGACCCGGCCAGCGCGCGGCCCTCGACCGAGTCGTACGGCATCCCCTCGGCCATCAGCAGGGCGCCGAGATTGGCGTAGCCGAGGCCGAGCTGGCGGAAAGCTCGCGCGTTCCGCGTGATCTGCTCGGTCGGATAGCTGGAGAAGCCGACCAGGATCTCCTGCGCCAGGAAGACGATATCCACCGCGTGGGTGAAGTCGTCGACGTTGAAGCTCCCGTCCTCGTTGCGGAACTTCATCAAGTTGAGCGAGGCGAGGTTGCAGGCCGAGTCGTCGATCGACATGTACTCCGAGCACGGGTTCGACGCGGTGATCGGCCCGGTGTTCGGGTCCGTGTGCCAGCGGTTGATCGTGGTGTCGTACTGGATGCCGGGATCGGCGCACTGCCAGGCGGCGTCCGCGATCTGGTTCATCAGGTCGCGCGCCTTGACGGTCTTGATCGGCCTGCCGTCAGTGCGGGCGACGAGGTCCCAATCCTCGTCGTTGGCGACCGCCTCCATGAACTCGTCCGTGACCCGGACCGAGTTGTTGGCGTTCTGGAACTGGACCGAGGTGAAGGCGTCGGAGTCGAGACGCATGTCGAAGTCTGCGGCCTTCAGCGCCGCGGCCTTTTTCTCCTCGTCGGCCTTGCACCAGATGAACTTCTCGATGTCCGGGTGGTCGACGTCGAGCACCACCATCTTGGCCGCGCGGCGGGTGCCGCCACCCGACTTGATCGCGCCGGCCCAGGAGTCGGCGCCGCGCATGAAGCTGACCGGGCCCGAGGCGATCCCGCCCTTGGAGAGGGGCTCCATCGAGCCGCGGATCTTCGAGAGGTTGATCCCGGATCCCGAGCCGCCCTTGAAGATGATCCCCTCCTTGGTGTTCCAGGAGAGGATGGAGTCCATGTCGTCCTCGACCGAGAGGATGAAGCAGGCCGAGGCCTGCTCCTGGCCGGGCTCCTTCCAGCCGACGTTGAACCAGACCGGCGAGTTGAAGGCGGCCTTCTGGTTGACCAGGATCGAGGTGAGCTCGGCGTCGAAGGCGTCGGCGTCCTCGTGGCTCGCGAAGTAGCCGGCCTCACGCCCGACCTCGGTGATCCGGTCGGCGACGCGGCTGACCATCTGCTTGACGGAAGTCTCTCGCTCGGGGGAGCCGAGCTGCCCGCGGAAGTACTTCTGGGCGACGATGTTTGTGGCGTTCTGCGACCAGGTCTTCGGGAACTCCACCCCGCGCTGCTCGAAGGCTGGCTTGGCCGGATCGCCGATGATCGCGTCCCGCTTCTCCCACTCGAGCTCGTCGTAGGGATGCACCCCCGCCGTGGTGAACCGGCGTTCGATGACCAGGCCCTTCTCGGTTGTCCTCGCTGCCTTCGAAGCGGCCCTCGCCATCAGCTTTCTCCTCTCACTCGGCTTTTGGGGTGAGCACCGCAGCATCCTCCGCGGTCCGGACGGAACCGGAGCCCAGCTTCCTCCGTGTTTGCGGGGATTTTCATGATGCGCTCCGAAGGGCATCCGGGAGAGTTCCCGCA
>DASXSZ010000142.1:0-34453 GCA_036505735.1 Solirubrobacterales bacterium | reverse complement strand
CGATCACCGCCTCGCGATGGTGGGCGCGATCGCCGGGCTCGCCTCGCGGGAGGGGGTGGAGGTGGAGGGATTCGACTCGGTTGCGGTCAGCTACCCGCGCTTCGAGCGCGACCTGCGCAAGCTCATGGGCGACTAGTTGTAATCCCTGAGCCCGTTGTTTCATCCGGGCCCCCTTGAAGGCTGGGGGTGTCTACCCAACCCAGCCCCAAGGAGGTCACCGGATGAAGCTCCACGCTAACGCCGCGCTCAGCCTGAACCAGCGTCGCCGGCTCGCAAAGAGGGTCAACGAGCAAGGCTGGTCGGCGGCGAAGGTCGCCGGCACCCAGGAGGTAAGTCAGCCCACCGCCCGCAAGTGGGCGCACCGGTATGCCTCCGAGGGTGAGGCCGGTCTGCTCGACCGCCCCTCAGCTGCCAACCAGGTCTGGAATCGCACCCCCGATGATCGGATCGAAGCAATCTGCGTCCTGCGTCGACTGCGTTTCACCGGCGCCGAGATCGCCGAGCTCCTGGAGATGCCGGAAACGACCGTCTCGGGGATCCTCGCCAGGGTCGGTCTCGGGCGTCTGGGCCGGATCGGGCTCGAGCCGCCGCGGCGCTACGAGCGCCAGCGGCCCGGTGAGCTCGTCCACGTCGACGTCAAGAAGCTCGGGCGGATCAGCGCCAAGGGGGCCGGCCATCGGGTCACGGGCAAGCGCAACACCGAGATCAAGCGACTCCGGGGAGGTCCCTTGCGCACCGGCTGGGAGTTCGTCCACATCGCGATCGACGACGCCACCCGACTCGCCTACGCGGAGGTCCTGGGCGACGAAAAGGCGACCACCGCGGTCGCCTTCCTGCGCCGGGCGGTTGGCTTCTATCGACGCCATGGAGTCGCGGTCGAGGCGGTGATGACCGACAACGGCTCGGCCTACCGCTCGGCGATCCACTCGCTCGCCTGCAGGGCGCTCGGGCTCAAGCACCTCCGGACCCGGCCTCGGCGACCGCAGACCAACGGCAAGGCCGAGCGCTTCATTCGCACCTTGCTCGGTGGTTGGGCCTATGGAGCGATTTACCGAAGCTCCGAGGAGCGGACGAGAGCCTTGGAGGGGTGGCTTTGGCGCTACAACTTCCGCAGACCGCACGGCTCCCTCGGCCGAAGGCCACCGGCGGCTCGGTTAGCCGAGTTTAGAAACAACCCGCTCGGGTCTTACAACTAGTCGTTGCGCTTGCTGGGATGCCCGTCCCCGGGCCATGGGGAGAGCACCAGGAGGATCCGGGAGTCCTCGACCGCCTGCACCTCGTGGCGCTCGGCGGGATCGAAGACTGCAAGCAGGCCGGTGCCGCCGGCCGCCCACTTGCCGTCGGGGGTGTTGAGTTCGACGTTGCCGTCGATCACCAGCAGCCAGGCGCGCTCGTGCACCTGGTGCTCCTGCAGCTGCTCACCCTTGGGGAGGTTGATGACGATCGCGCGTCCCTCAGCCTCGGAGTCGAGCACCTCCGGCTGGTGTGGCAGGACCTCGAGCTCGTTCAGGTTCCAGCTCTCCATCGTCACGCGGCACTTTATATCCGCGCCTGCGGCAGGGGAACCGTTGATGCGAGGGCGCGACGGCAGTCGCGACCCGTTTAATGGAGGGATGGTGATCGCAATCGACGGCCCCGCCGGGGCCGGCAAGTCGACCGTGGCCCGGGGCGTCGCGAGGGCGCTCGGCTTCACCTATCTCGACTCCGGGGCGATGTATCGCTGCGTCGCCCTCGCCGCGCTCGACCGCGGAATCAACCTCGACGACGGTGACCGGCTCGGGGAGATTGCCTGGGGCCTCACGATCGACTTTGGGGGCGACTCGGTTCGCCTGGACGGCAAGCCGGTGGGTGGCAGGATTCGCTCGCCGGAGGTCACGATCGCGGCCTCGCGAGTCTCGGTTCATCCCCAGGTGAGGCAGGCGATGGTGAAGCGCCAGCGGGAGCTGATCGCGTCGGGCAGCTACGTGGCCGAGGGGCGCGACATCGGGACGGTGGTGAGCCCCGACTCGCCGCTGAAGATCTTCCTCACGGCCGACGAGGAGGAGCGAGCCCGGCGGCGGGCGGCCGACAGCGGCGAGTCTGTTGCCGAGGTTCGGGGTGCAATGAGGGAGCGCGACAGGCGTGATCAGGCTCGGGCGGATAGCCCGCTGCGCGCCGCCAATGACTCCGTACCTCTCGACACGACCGATCTCTCGCCCGACCAGGTTGTGGAGCGGATCGTCGAGCTCGCGCGGGAGCGAGGGATCAGCTGATGCAGGCGTTCAGCGGAGAGTCGGGAGCGCCCGCCCGCGCGCTCCGGCGTCGGCCGGCCGTGGCGGTGGTGGGCTTCCCCAATGTCGGGAAGAGCACGCTGATCAACCGGCTGGCCGGCGGGCGGGACGCCGTCACAGACGCCGATCCGGGGGTGACCAGGGATCGGCGCGCGCTGGAGTGCGAGTGGAACGGACTGAGATTCGACCTGATCGATACGGGCGGGGTGGATCTCGCCGACTCCGACGAGCTGGCCCGCGCGGTCCAGGCCCAGGCTCGGGCCGCGATCGAGGACGCGGAGGTGATCGTGCTGGTGGTCGACGCGCGGTCCGGCCTCGGGCCCGGTGACGCGGAGCTCGCGGATCTGTTGCGCCGTTCCGGCCGGCCGGTCGTGGTCGCCGCGAACAAGATCGACCGGCCCGAGGACGAGCCGCTCGCCGCGGAGCTCAACGCGCTCGGCCTCGGTGAGCCCTATCCCGTCTCTTCCACGCATGGGCTTGGAACGGGCGACCTGCTCGATCGCCTCGTCGAGGAGCTCAGGGCTCACGGACCGGGCGAGACGCCGGACGAGGCCGACGCGCCGCCGCGCATCGCAATCCTGGGCCGGCCGAACGTCGGCAAGTCGTCCCTGCTGAACGCCTTGCTGGGCTCGGATCGAGTGATCGTCAGCGAGCGCGCCGGGACCACCCGGGATCCGGTCGACACCGACGCCGAGGTCGAGGGCGAGCGCATCGTGCTGGTCGACACGGCCGGTCTTCGCAGACGCGGCAAGGTCGCGGGGACGGTCGGCTACTACTCGCAGCTTCGCTCCGAGCGCGCCGCGGAGCGCGCCGACGTCGCGATCGTCGTCTGCGATGCGAGCGAGGGGCTGACCGCGGAGGATCTGCGCGTCGCAGAGCTCGCCATGCGATCCGGCTGCGCCACCGTGATCGCCCTCAACAAGTGGGATGTGAGCCGCACCGACATCGACGATGCGCGGGCGCGCGCGGGCCGGAAGCTTCGCCTGCGGCCTCCGGTGCTCACCTGCTCGGCCCTCACCGGCCGCGGCGTGGCCGCGGTCCTGCGAGAGGCGATCGCGCTCGCGGAGCGATCCGCGGAGCGCATCCCGACGCCCGAGCTCAACAAGTTCATCGGCGGCGTCGTCGTCGATCGCCCGCCGCCACAGCGGCACGGCCGGCGCCTTCGCCTCTATTACGCGGCGCAGGTCGGGCGACGCCCGCCGCGCTTCGCGATCCAGGTGAACGATCGCAGGCTGATCGCCCGCGATTGGGCATTCCATCTGGAGAACCGGCTGCGCGACTCATACGGGCTGCAGGGGGTGCCTCTGGTGATCGACTACGTGCCTCGCAAGGGGCGGAGGAACCGGAGCGTCCAGCGGGCGGGGCGGGTATAACCGGCTCTCCGTGAGTACGGCTCAACCCGGCGACCCTGGGGACGGGAAGGCTCCCAGCGAGGCCGGCAGCAAGAGCGAGGAGGGCCCCAAGCGCCGCCGCGCGCGCTTTCGCCGTCGCATGGCGCTGCCGCGGCCCAGCCTGCCGCGCCCGTGGCTGCGGCGGCGAAAGCCGGAGCCGCCCCCGCCGCCGGTCGCGCCCTGGCTGCCGAAGCCGAAGCCCCAGCCGCCGAGCGAGCTCCGGTTCCGGATCGTCACGCGGCTGCGCGCGATCCGCTACTGGCTGCGCGAGAAGAGGGAGGTCGCCGGGCGGGGAATCCGCCGCGCCGCGCAAGGAATCGCCCACTGGTGGGCGCGGCGTTCTCGGGGGACGCGGATCCGGATCTTCGCAGTGGCGGGAGTCGTCGTCCTCTACCTGGTCGTCAAGTTCCTGCCGGTCCCCGGCGTGCCCTGCGAGGTCTCCGCGTCGAAGGAGTGCGCTCCCTCGAACGACACGATCGCCTACGTGCCGCGGAACGCCGTGCTGTACGCGCACATGACGATCAATAGCGACAGCCATCAGTGGGAGCTCGCCCGCGATCTCCGCGACCAGCTCCCGAACTTCACGGCGCTGCTCACCAGCGAGACGAGCTCGCTCGCCACTGGGGGCGGGCCGCCGGTCGACCTCTCGCATGACGTGCTGCCCTGGGCGAAGGACGATCTCGCCCTGATCGGCATCTCGGGGCCGAAGAAGACGACTCCCGAGGCGTACATCGTCGGCGTCCGGGACAGCTCCAAGGCCAACCAGTTCGCCGCGAGCCTCTCGCCCGGCGGCAAGTCGAAGCAGGCGACGGTGGGCGGCGCCACCTTGACCGTCTACTCGAACGGGTTCGCCACCGCCCGCTCGGGCGACGAGCTGCTCTTCGGCAGCGTCGCCGCGGTGCGGGCGGGGCTGGCCGCGAGGTCGGGCCAGATTCCGGCGCTGGAGGGCTCCGACCAGGACACGGCGCGGGAGGGGCTTCCCGACGTCAGGCTGGCGGAGATCTATCTGTCGCGGGCGGGCGTGCAGCGCCTCCTCGCCGGCCAGCCTGGCACAGCGACCCAGCTCGGCACCTTCGTCGACTACGGGGCGACGACCGGCATGGCCGCATCCGCGCGAGCGCGGGACGACGGCGTTGAGATCGACCTCGTCAGCGACCTCGACCCCAAGCTCGAGCAGCGCAGCCCGACCGTGTTCGCGGCCCTCCCGCAGTTCGAGCCCGCGCTCGCCGACGAGGCCGGGTCCGAGGCGCTCGGCTACATCGGGGTGGGCGGCCTCGGGCCGGCCCTGAACAAAGCATTGGCCACGGCGGGCGCCGGCGCCCAGGGCCTGGCCGGATCGCTGCGGAGCTTGGCGCAGAGCCTGCAGAAGCAGGCCGGGGTCGACCCGCTCAAGGACCTGTTGCCGGCCCTCGGCGGTCAGGCGGCGCTGGTGGCGGAGCCGACCGAGGGCGTTCCCTACGCGAGCCTGATCGTCGACGGCGTCGACGAGAAGAAGGCGATGGAGGCGCTCGCCTCCCTGCAGGGGCCGGTGGTCCGCTCCCTGGGCACGGCCGGCCCGCAGGTGCCGAGCTTCCAGGCGAAGGACGTCGACGGAGTTACGGTCCATTCCGTGCAGATCTCACCCAGCGTCGATCTCTCATACGCGGTGTTCGACGGGAAGCTGGTGATCTCCACTCAGCCGGAGGGGATCGCGCAAGTTCGATCCGGTGGGGACGATCTGGCCGGCACCAGCGCATTCAAGGACGCCACGGACCGACTTCCGGATCGCGTTTCGGCGCTAGTCTTCCTCAACCTTGATGAGGTCTTCGGTTTGGCCCAGCAGGCTGGCCTGACGACGGATCCCCTCTATGCGTCTCTCAGCGAAGACATCTCTCGCATCGGCTCTCTCGGCCTCGCCGTGACGGGCAGCGACAGCGAGCTTCGCTCAAGACTCTTCCTGGCCATCGACGACTGAGAAAAGGCACCATGCAACAGCAGTCCGAGAACGAGTACCTGTTCACCTCCGAGTCCGTCACCGAGGGTCACCCGGACAAGATCTGCGACCAGATCTCGGACGGTGTGCTCGACGCGATCATGGCTGAGGACCCCGAGGGGAGGGTCGCCTGCGAGTGCCTGGTCAACACTGGCCTGGTCGTCGTCTCCGGTGAGATCACGACCGAGTGCTACGTCGACATCCCCACGATCGCCCGCGAGACGATCCGGAGGATCGGCTACGACGACCCTCACTACGGCTTCGACCACGAGGCTTGCGCCGTGCTCACCGCGATCGACGAGCAGTCGCCCGACATCGCGCAGGGGGTCGACGAGGCCTACGAGCGCCGCACCGATCCGAGCGATGAGGACGAGCTCGATAGGGCGGGCGCCGGCGACCAGGGGATGATGTTCGGCTACGCGACGCGCGAGACCAGGGCGCTGATGCCGATGCCCATCCAGATCGCGCACACCGTCGCTCGCCGGCTGGCCGAGGTTCGCAGGGCCAAGGTGATCCCCTACCTCGGACCGGATGGCAAGACGCAGGTCACGGTCCGCTATGAGAACGACCGCCCGGTGGAGATCGCCAAGGTGCTGATCTCGACCCAGCATCGTGAAGACCTCGATGGCGAGACCCTGATCAAGAACGACCTCTGGGAGCACGTGCTTGAACCGGTGCTGCACACCGAGTACAAGGAGCTCTTCACCGAGAGGGAGCTGCTGGAGAACTTCCTCGTTAACCCGACGGGCAAGTTCGTGATCGGCGGCCCGGTGGGCGACGCCGGCCTCACCGGCCGCAAGATCATCGTCGACACCTACGGCGGCGCGGCCCGGCACGGCGGCGGCGCCTTCTCGGGCAAGGACCCGTCGAAGGTTGACCGCTCGGCCGCATACGCCGCCCGCTACGTGGCGAAGAACGTCGTGGCCGCCGGGCTGGCGGACCGCTGCGAGCTCCAGGTCGCCTACGCGATCGGCGTCGCGCATCCGGTCTCCGTCATGGTGCAGACCTTCGGCACGGGCAAGCTCTCCGATCCCGAGATCGCCCGTCTCGTCCAGGAGACCTTCGACCTGCGCCCGGCCGCGTTCCGGCGCTACCTCGACCTGCACCGGCCGATCTTCCAGAAGACGGCGGCCTACGGCCACTTCGGCCGCGAGGACGCCGACTTCACCTGGGAGCGCACCGACCGGGCGGACCAGTTGCGCGAGGCCGCCGGCCTGGGCGCGAAGGCCGAGGCGCCGGCGTAGCGAGACAGGCGGGGGTCGGTCCGTCTCCGTGCGTAGCTTGGGGCGGTGGCGATCGCCAAGGTTGAACCGCTGCTCACGACCCGGAGCGTCTCCGGCCCGTTCGACTACCGGCTGTCGGAGGCGATGGAAGACGTCCGGGTGGGCTCGGTCCTGGTCGTCCCATTCGGGCGCCGGCGGGTGGTCGGCGTCGTCGTCGATCTCGCCGAGCGCAGCGAGCTGCCGGAGGGCCGGCTGGCCGAGCCGATCGAGGCCCTCGAGGCGGGCGTCCCGGCGGAGCTGGTCGAGCTAGGCCGGTGGGTGGGGGAGGAGTACTGCTCGACTCCGGCTCGGGGGCTCGGTCTCGTCCTGCCGCCGGGCGTCGGGACCGGGGCGGACGCTCGCCGCTTGCGGCCGCTGGTCGAACTGGAGGTCGAGGCGACCCCGGAGGGGCTTGCGGCGGTCAGCGGGGGCGAGCGGCTCGGCCTGCGGCAGCGAGCGGTTCTCCGGGCGTTGATGGCGGGGCCGAAGCTCGCCCGGTCCCTGGCGGCGAGCGCAGGATCCGATCGGGCGACCCTGAGGAGGCTCGAGGCGCGAGGGCTGGTCACGACCACGGAGGTCGAGCGTAGGCGCCGGCACGATTCACCCGGGGTCGGGGCGGTGCGGGATGCGGTTGAGCTGACCTCCGATCAGCGCGCGGTCCTGAGCGAAGTCGTCAAGGCGCTTCCAGCGGAGGGCCGGGGCGGGGGCAGCTCATATCTGCTCCACGGAGTGACCGGGTCCGGCAAGACGGAGGTGTACCTGGAGGCGGCCCGCGAGGCGCTCGCGCGGGGGAGGGGGGCGATCGTCCTCGTGCCGGAGATCGCGCTGACCCCGCAGACGATGGACCGTTTCAGGCGGCGCTTCGGCGACTCGGTCGCGCTGCTCCACTCGCGGATGCCGGCCGGGGCCCGCTACGACGAGTGGCGCCGGCTTCGATCCGGCGAGGCCCGGATCTGCGTCGGGCCGCGTTCCGCCGTCTTCGCTCCGCTCTCCGACCCGGGGCTGATCGTGATCGATGAGGAGCACGACTCCTCCTACAAGCAGGAGGGGGATCCGCGCTACGACGCCCGTGAGGTTGCGAGGCGGCGGGCGGCGGAAACCGGGGCTGTCTTGCTCTGCGGCACGGCGACGCCACGACCCGAGAGCTGGCACGAGCTCGAGCGACTCGAGCTTCCCAGTCGCGTCGACGGCCGCCGGCTGCCGCCGGTCGAGATCGTCGACATGCGGGGTGGCGTCCCCGGACCGCTCCATCCGCGGACACGAGAGGCGTTCGCCGAGGTGGCAGCGAGCGGGGGGAAGGCGATCCTGATGATCAACAGGCGAGGCTGGTCGACCCATCTCACCTGTCGTTCCTGCGGCCACTCCTGGGAGTGCCCCGACTGCGACGTCTCGCTGATCCTCCACCGCGACGGAGCCCTGCGCTGCCATCACTGCGGTCACGCCGAGCCGAAGCCCGAGGCCTGTCAGGAATGCTCGTCGGTGACCATCGCCCGGGTGGGTTCAGGGACGCAGCGGGTCGAGGCCGAGTTGGCTGAGCTGCTGGCGCCGCTCGAGGTGTTCCGGCTCGACTCGGACAGCGCGGCGGGCCGCGGCCACGAGGAGGTCCTGAGCGGCTTCGAGGCCGCGCGGTCGGGGGTGCTGGTGGGTACGCAGATGGTCGCCAAGGGCCACGACTTCCCGGACGTGACGCTGAGCGTCGTGCTGGATGCCGACGGGGCGCTGCGGCTGCCGGACTTCCGCTCCGAGGAACGAACCTTCGCCCTGATCACGCAGCTCGCCGGGCGAAGCGGCCGCGGCGAGGCAGGGGGCCGCGTCCTGGTGCAGGCGCTGGCCACGGGCGCCCCAAGCATCCGACATGCCGCACAGCACGACGCGCGCGGGTTCCTGGCGGAGGAGCTCGAGCGGCGGAAGGCGCTGCGCTATCCGCCCTTCTCCCATCTGATCGAGATCGCCCTGGCCGGCGAGGAAGAGGAGCGGCTCGAACGATCCGCCCAATCGGTGCACGAGCTGGTCGCGGAGCGGCTGGGCGCGGACGACGACCTGCTTGGCCCGGCCCCGCTCTTTCGCCTGCGCGGGAAGCACCGCCGTCGCCTGCTGGTCAAATCCGAGCGCCGCCGCGACGCCGTCGCTGCCGTGCGCGATTCGGTCGCCGCGGCGGTCCGCGATCGCGCCCTGCGCCAGGTCTCGATCTCAGTGGACGTGGACCCGCAATAGGCCCGGTCCCCGGGCGCCGGACTAGACTCGAAACCATGACCGATGAAGTGACACCAACGCCTCTCGAGGAGCTCGATGAGGAGCCGATCGAGGCCGAGGAGCCGGAGGGCCTCGATCCGGAGGCGCTCGAGCGCCGCTCGGAGGCGCTTTCGCAGGTCGTCAAGTTCGGCGACCCGGTGCTGCGCTCAGCTGCCTCCCCGGTCACCGAGTTCGACGGCGAGCTCGCTGCGGAAGCCGAGCGGATGATCGGGCTGATGCGGGACGCGATCGGCGTCGGGCTGGCGGCGACGCAGCTGGGCACTCTTCGCCGGATGCTCGTCTTCCAGGTCGGCTCGGAGGCCGAGCCGACCGTCGTCGTCAATCCGGAGATCGAGTGGCGCTCGGAGGACGCCGCCACCGCCGAGGAGGGCTGCCTGAGCCTGCCGGGAGTCGTCGTGGATGTCGAGCGCCCGCTCCACGTCAGGGCCCACGCGGTCGACGTCAAGGGCAAGCCGCTCTCGATCGAGGCGTCCGGGCTCGAGGCGCGCGTGATCCAGCACGAGGTCGATCACCTGGATGGCGTCTTGATGATCGACCGGACCGAGCGCGACCAGCGCCGCGGCGCGCTCCGCGCCCTGCGTGAGGGCGGCACCTACGCACCGGAACGCGAGGAAGACGCCGCTGAGGAAGGCGGCGATCCGACGGCTTCCGGTGAAGCCGAGGAGCAGCCGGTCAGCTCGGGCGGTTGAGGACCGCCTACCTCGGCACATCGGAGTTCGCTGGGACGGTCCTGCGGCCGGTGGCCGACAGCACGCACCGTCCAGCGCTGGTCGTCACACCGCCCGACCGCCCACGCGGCAGGGGGCGCAGACTGAGCTCGCCGCCCGCGGCCGAGGCGGCGCGCGAGCTCGACCTCGAGCTTCACCAGACTGCGAGCGTGAACTCGCCCGAGTCGCTCGAGGTGATCCGCGCGGTTGACCCCGGCGCGATCGCCGTCTGCGCCTTCGGCCAGCTGATCAAGGAGCCCTTGCTGAGCGAGCGCACCATGCTGAACGTGCATCCGTCCCTGATCCCGCGCTGGCGCGGCGCGGCGCCGATCGAGCGCGCGCTGCTGGCGGGCGATCCCACGACCGGCGTCACGATCATGCGCGTGACCGAGGGCCTCGACTCGGGCCCGGTCGCTCTCCGGGAGGTGATCGAGATCGCCCCCGACGACGACTACGCCTCGCTCTCGGGAAAGCTCGCCGATCTCGGGGGAGAACTCCTGGTCCTGGCTCTCGACCGGCTCGAATCCGGCGACCTCGACTTCACCGAGCAGGACGACTCACTCGCGACCTACGCGGAGAAGATCTCCCCGGACGAGCGCCATCTGCGGCCCACGGTGCCTGCGGCCGAGCTCGAGCGGACGGTACGGGCGCTGACCCCTCACATCGGCGCGCATCTCGAGCTCGACGACGGCGAGTGGCTCGGGGTGCGGACAGCCCACGCCGTCCCGGACGGCCCGCCTCCCGGCACGATCGAGGCCCGCGGCGATCAGCTGCTGCTCGGTTCCGCGGTCGGGGCACTCCAGCTGGAGGTTGTCCAGCCGCCCGGGAAAAAGCCGATGAGCGCGGCCGATTTCCTGCGCGGACACGCGCCGCCCTCTGAGGCGCGATAGCGCTCGCTACTCTCGTCACGTGGCCGAACGAGTCGACAGCGGCCTGGGAGGTCCGGCCGAGACCCAGGGCACGACCGAGGGCGCCCTCCGCCGCCCGCATTGCCCCGGTTGCGGCGAGCCCTGGCTCCGCCCCGCCCAGCTCCCTGGGCGTTTCGTCTGCGTGTACTGTCTGCGCCGCTTCGAGCTCGTCTCACAGTGCCCCAACTGCGGCGAGCACGGGACGATCAGCCGCATGAGCCGCACCGAGGACATGAAGTGCCAGCACTGCGGCCACTCCATGCTCCGCTCGATCTGACCTTGGAAGCCGCCACCGATTCCGCCTCGACGACTCGCCGGGAGCTCTTCGCGGGCAAGCGCGTCGCGCCATCGATCCTCTCCGCCGACTTCTCCCGGCTCGGCGCTCAGATCGACGAGGTGATGGGGGTCGGCGCTCGGATCATCCATGTCGACGTCATGGATGGCCATTTCGTTCCCCCGATCACGATTGGCCCGCTGGTCGCAGCCTCCATCTCCGATCGGGTCCACGACGCGGGCGGCGCCATCGACGTCCACCTGATGATCGAGCGGCCCGACGACCACATCGAGGAGTTCGCCAAGGCCGGGGCGGACTGCATCACCTTCCACGCCGAGGCCACCCCTCACATCAACCGCACCCTGAACGCGGTCCGCGAGCTGGGCTGCCTGGCCGGCCTCGCCATCAATCCCGGGACGCCGATCGCCGCGGTCAGCGAATCCGTTCGCGACGCGGATGTCTTCCTTTGCATGACCGTCAATCCCGGCTGGGGCGGTCAGCCGTTCATCACCGACTCGCCCGACAAGGTGCGCAGGCTGAGGGAGGTGGTCGGCGACGGGATCATCGAGGTCGACGGCGGCATCGATCCGAGTACCACCGGCAGCGTTGCCGACGCAGGCGCCGGCCTGTTCGTCGCGGGATCGGCCGTGTTCGGCGCCGCTGACCCGGCGGCGGCCTATGGCGCGATCGTGGAGGCGGCGGGCGCTGCCTGAGGGCGGTCGGAACGCCAGGCACGAGCGCCTGAGCCGTTTCAGGAGCTTCAACGGGCCCGGCGACCGGGGCGAGTTCGAGCCGTTCCTGCGGCGGCTCGGGGTCCTCGTCGGCCTGATCGCCGCGATCGTTGTCGCGGGGATGATCGCCTACGCGGTGACCGAGGACGTCTCCCTCTGGAAGGGCTTCCTCTTCACCCTCGACACCGTCGCGACCGTGGGCTCCGCGCCAGAGCCGCCGGACATCCCGGGTCAGATCGTCAAGGTCCTGCTGATCGTCCTGGGCGTGGGTACGCTCTTCTACGCACTGGTGACCGTGACGGAGTTCTTCGTCGCCGGCCACCTGGGGGAGATCCTCGAGGAGCGACGCACCTTGAAGAAGATCGAAGACCTAGCGGTCCACCACCTGATCTGCGGCTTCGGCCGGGTCGGGCGCCAGGTCGCCCGCGATCTCCAGTCCGGCGGAGACGACTTCGTGATCATCGACGAGCTCGAAGACAACAGGGAGATCGCCGACCAGATGGGCGCGCCCTTCCTGCTCGGACGGCCCTCGGACGACGAGATGCTGAAGGCGGCCGGAATCGATCGTGCCATCTCGGTGCTGGCCTGTGTCGACTCCGACGCCGAGAACATCTTCACCTGCCTGACCGCGCGGGAGCTCCGCTCGGACATCACGATCGTCGCTCGCGCCAGCGTGGAGGACTCGGAGAAGAAGCTCCTCCGCGCCGGCGCCGATCGCGTGATCTCTCCTTACAAATCGAGCGGCGCCGAGATGGCCCGGCTGGCGCTGCAGCCGCAGGTCACGGGGGTCGTCGACGTCGCGCCCGAGTACCGGATGGAGGAGATCGATGTCTCCGAGGGCTGCAAGGGAGTCGGCAAGACGATCGGTGAGGTCCGCGGCACAGCCACGATCGCTGCGGTGCGCAGCTCGCAGGGCCGCGTCCATCCACAGCCCCCGACGGATACCGTCTTGCACGCCGGCGACGTACTGGTCGCGATGGGGACAGTCGAGGCGCTCAAGAAGCTCGAGTCGATCTTCGCGCCCACCCGGCCGGGTACGACCGTCTCCGGCTAACCGGCCTCGTCGGCGGAAGCCAGCTGCAGTTCCATCTCCTCGGTCGAGCCGGGCTCGACCCGGACCTCACGCCGCAGCAGCGGCTGGCGGTAGAGCCAGTAGAGCAGCCCGCAGAGCAGCGTGGCGGCCCCCAGGTATCCGATCTCGACCCGGTGGAAGTCGTTCTCGACGAGGGGGATGAGGGTCCAGATCACGAAGGCGATCGCGCAGCCGATCCAGCAGAACGAGGCGCGGCGGACCTGTCCCTTGGCCAGCGCCGCCTGGTTGAGGGTCGCGGCCGAGAGGTAGAGGCCCATCCCGATGCTGACGATCACCAGGTCCACCCGCTGATAGGTGTGCTTGTTGCCGAAGGCGATCTGCATCAGGTGCGGGCCCGCGATCAGCATCGCGAGCGCAACCAGCGCGGCGAAGCCGGCGATGGCGAGGATGGTCACCCGCACCGAGGCGCGGAAGTCCTCCTCGTCCCCCCGGGAACCGAGCCTGGTGAGGTGGGGGAGCAGGCTGGTCGAGACCGCCTGGAAGAGCTGCAGTGGCGCCCGGGCGATCATCAGGACGTTGAAGATGTAGCCCGCGGCCGCTGCGCCCGAGGTGGCGTTGACGAGCAGGGGCCCGGCGTTGAGGAAGGTCTGTTCAGAGAGCATGATCAGGAAGACGGCCGCCGCGAATCGTCCGCCGCGGGCCAGCGTGAATTCGTCCGTAGGGGCGGCCGCCGCTGAGGGCTCCTCGGGCCGCCGTGCGGCGGGAGTTCCCTCGGAGCCCTCCCCGGCGTCCGCCCCGGTCAACTCAGGCTGGCCGAAGCGGCGGAAGAACGCGAACGGCACGACAAGCAATGACAGCGTCGGCGCGGCCACGATCCCGAGGGCGACAGCGGTCTGACCCGAGGCGATGCCGAGGGCGACCGCGAGCGGGAAGGCGGTTCGCGAGATCGACTCGCTGATGATCAGGAGCGCGTAGATCGTCAGCCGGTGGCTGCCGGCGAGGAAGCCCCGGGCGAAGTAGCTCGCCCCGTAGGCGGTGACGGCGGCGACCCCGATCCAGTACAGGGTGGAGTTGCCATGCAGCAGGTGGTCCTCAATCGGTACCCGCAGCGCGATCGCGATGACGTCGAAGGCGATCGCCACCGAAAGCTGGATCGTGGCGGCGACCCGGACGGTGTGCCCGATCGGGGTGTCGTGGGCGAGGTTCTCGGAGACCGTCCTGGAGAGCAGCTGCTCGACCGGACGCTGCAGGACCGAGACGACGATGAACACCGCCGACCAAAGCACGGCGACCTGGCCGTACTGCTCCCGCGAAAGCTCGTGGGAGGCGATCGCGAAGTAGAGGTAGGTGATCAGCCCCGTGATCCCGACGCCGATCGAGAGCAGGCTGGCGCGCCGCCCGTAGCTCCTCGCCTCGGCAGTAGCCTGCACGCGCCGTCGCACCCGCGAAGCCTATGGCGCGGCTTCGCCGTAAGACGGGTCGCGCTGGCGCGCGCCCTCGCATCTACCCTCGGCTTTGCCTCGAGGGACCCTCGCATCTACAATTGGCTGACTGACCAGTCAATCAGTTCCCCGGCCACTCCCCAAGGAGGCGAGCTTGGCCACTGTCGGCACCGAACAGGAAGCGTCCTACCTGCGCCGGGCGTTGGAGCTCGCGGAGGGAGGTCGCGGGCGGGTCAGCCCCAACCCCCTGGTTGGAGCGGTGCTCGTCCGGGACGGCTCCGTGATCGCCGAGGGGTTCCACGCGGAGCTCGGCGGCCTGCACGCCGAGCGCGCCGCGATCGATGCCTGCCGCGCCGCGGGCGAGGAGCCGGCCGGTTCGACGCTCTACGTGACCCTCGAGCCCTGCGCCCACACGGGCCGCCAGCCGCCCTGCACCGAGGCGATTCTCGAGGCCGGGATCTCCCGCGTCGTCTACGCGTCCGAGGACCCGACCGACAAGGCGTCGGGCCGGGGGCCCGGGATGCTGCGCGACGGCGGCATCGACGTGGAGCTCGCGGGCGGGCCCGAGGCCGCGGCCGCCCGGCTGCTCAACCAGCCCTTCCGCAAGCGCGCCCGCACCGGCCGTCCGCTCGTCACCTACAAGGCGGCGATGTCCCTGGACGGGCGCGTCGCCTCGCCAACCGGCGACTCCCGCTGGATCTCCACGGTGGAGAGCCGAGAGCTGGTCCACCGCTGGCGGGCGGACGCCGATGCCGTGGCCGTCGGGATCGGCACCGCCCTCGCGGATGACCCGCTCCTGACCGCACGGCTGGAGGGCGCGGACAAGCAGCCCGCGAGGGTGGTGTTCGACTCGCGCGCGAGACTGCCGCTCGACTCCGCGCTGGTCTCGTCGATCGACGAGGCCGCCCTGATCGTGATCTGCGCGCCGGAGGCCGCCTCCGCCCAGCGCGACGGCCTGGAGCGCGCGGGCGCCGAGGTGATCGTGGCGCCCGGGCGTACCGCGCGCGCCAGGCTCGAGGGCGCGCTCGACGAGCTCGGGCGCCGGGAGATCCAGGACCTCCTCGTCGAAGGCGGCCCGACCCTCGCGGGCGCCCTCTTCGACGCGGGCCAGATCGACGAGGTTCGGCTGTTCATCGCCCCGCTCCTGGTCGGAGCCGCGGAGGCGCGCGCCGTGCTCGAGGGGGAGGGGGCAGTCAGGATCGCGGACGGAGTCCGACCGCTGTCGACCACATTCGAGTCCGTCGGCGAGGACCTGCTGGTCCGGGCGAGGTTACGGGAATGGTGAGCGCCTGATGTTCACCGGGATAATCTCCGAGCTCGGGCAGGTCGAGGCCGTCGAGACCTCGGACGACGGCGCGCGGCTGCGGATCCGCGCGGACCTGGCCTCCGAGCTGGGCCCCGGCGACTCCGTGGCCGTCAACGGCGCCTGCCTCACCGCGGTCTCGGCCGAGGGCGGTGCCTTCGAGGCCGAGGTGATGAACCAGACGCTGTCCCTGACCACGCTCGGTGAACTCGAATCCGAATCCCACGTCAACCTCGAGCTGCCGCTGCGGCCGACCGACCGCCTGGGCGGGCACGTGGTCCAGGGACACGTTGACGGCACGGCGACGGTCGCGGACCTCTCCGACGACGGCTTCGCCAAGCGCCTCCGCCTCGAGCTCCCCGACGAGCTCTTGCCCTACGTCGTCGACCGCGGCTCGATCGCCATCGAGGGCGTCAGCCTGACCGTCGCCGGCCTCATCGGCTCGATGCTCGAGGTCTCGCTGATCCCGGAGACGCTCGAGCGCACCACGCTGGGCGCGCTCTCGTCCGGAGACCGGGTCAACGTCGAGTGTGACGTCCTCGCCCGCTACGTCCGCCGCCAGCTTGGCGGCGACGGCGGCCTGTCACCCTTATCGACCAAGGAATGAGGAGCAACCAGATGGCGAAGCCCACCAAGGAGCCCAAGTTGACCGAGAAAGGGAGCGACTCCCCCTTCGCCACCATCGAGGAGGCGATCGAGGACATCCGCCGCGGGCGGATGGTGGTCGTCTGCGACGACGAGAACCGGGAGAACGAGGGGGACCTCACGCTGGCGGCGCAGTTCGCGACCCCCGAGGCGATCAACTTCATGGCCACCCACGGCAGGGGGCTGGTCTGCCTGGCCCTCACCGACGAGCGCTGCAACGAACTCGGCCTCAACCTGATGGCCGCCAAGAACGAGGCGCCCTTCCAGACCGCCTTCACGGTCTCGGTCGAGGCGCGCGAGGGCGTCACCACGGGTATCTCGGCGGCTGACCGCGCCCGCACGATCCAGGTTGCCATCGACCCGCACTCCCAGCCCGAGGATCTGGTCCAGCCCGGCCACGTCTTCCCCTTGAAGGCGAAGGACGGGGGTGTGCTCGAGCGGACCGGCCAAACCGAGGCTGCGGTCGACCTGGCACGCCTCGCCGGCCTGATCCCGGCCGGCGTGATCTGCGAGGTGATGAACGAGGACGGGACCATGGCCCGCGTTCCCGATCTCGTCGGCTACTGCGCCCGGCACGACCTGAAGATGGTCACCGTCGCCGACCTGATCGCCTACCGGCGG
The DNA here is from genome assembly GCA_036505735.1 of Solirubrobacterales bacterium. GTDB lineage: Bacteria > Actinomycetota > Thermoleophilia > Solirubrobacterales > 70-9 > DASUPK01. The sequence continues at coordinate 17,641 of DASXSZ010000142.1, read as the reverse complement.
CGCACCGAGAAGCTCGTCGAGCGAATCGTCTCGACCACGCTGCCCACCGCCTTCGGCGAGTTCACCGCGGTCGGCTACCGCTCGCTGATCGACGACAAGCACCATGTCGCCATGGTCAAGGGCGAGGTCGCCGGATCCGAGGACGTCCTGGTCCGGGTCCACTCGGAGTGCCTCACCGGCGACGTCTTCCACTCCCTGCGCTGCGACTGCGGTGAGCAGCTCGAGGCTGCCCTCGCCAACATCGAGCGCGAGGGGAAGGGAGTGCTGCTCTACCTCTCGCAGGAGGGCCGCGGCATCGGCCTGCTCAACAAGCTCCGCGCCTACAGGCTCCAGGAGGAGGGGCTCGACACGGTCGACGCCAACCTCAAGCTTGGCCTCCCGGCCGACCTGCGCGACTACGGGATCGGCGCCCAGATCCTCGTGGACCTGGGGCTGTCGAGCATCCGGATCCTTACCAACAACCCGAAGAAGATCCTCGGGCTTGAGGGGTACGGGCTCTCGGTGACCGACCAGGTGCCGATCCAGGCGGTTCCCAACCCCCACAACGAGGCCTATCTGAACGCCAAACGGGAGCGGCTCGGCCACGCCCTGCATCACCAGGGGCTGCCGCTCGACGAGCAGTTGCTCTACGAGGAGCACCGCAAGGACGAGGAGAATCGGCGGGACGCGCGGTCACCCGGGGATTACCCGCCCGGTGACTGAGGCCCCCGAGCACGAGCGCTTCAGTGAGGCTGAGCGCGAGGCGCTCTCCCGCCGCGAGTTCGCGGTCTGCGTCGCCACCTTCTATGAGGAGATCGCCGAGCGGCTGCTGAACGGCGCGGCCGAGGGATTCGAGCTGGGCGGCGTCAGCGAGGCCTCCGTTCAAACGTTTCGGGTCCCGGGCGCCTTCGAGCTCCCCTTCGCGGCAAAGCTCTGCGCGGACTCGGGCCGCTTCGCCGGGATCGCCTGTCTCGGAGTGGTGATACGTGGAGAGACCAGCCACTACGACCACGTGTGCGCGGAGGTGGCATCTGGCACCCAGCGGGTGCAGCTCGATACCGGTGTTCCCTGCGCGTTCGGGGTGATCACCGCCGAGAACATGGACCAGGCGCTGGAGCGCTCCGGTGGCGGCAAACGCGACCAGGGCCGTGGCGCTGCGGTCGTCGCGATGCGGATGGCCCTGCTGAAGGAACGGTTCTAGCTACCATCACGCGTCCCATGGCCAAGGTCTGTCACAGCTGCGGCAAGCGCCCCGCCTTCGGCAACTCGCGCAGCCACTCGATGGTTGCGACGCGCCGGCGCTTCAACCCGAACCTCCAGAAGGTCCGCATCCGGGAGGAGGGCGGCCGCACCAGGCGCGTCTACGTCTGCGCGCGCTGTCTGAAGTCGAACAAGGTCACCAAGGCGGCATAGCTGGCGAAGGTTCCGGCCGGGGGCTAGGGTTCCGCTGAGTCGCATGGCCGATCCCTCCATAGAGCGCTTCCGGCGCGTCGTTCGCGCTGCCGCCGCCCATCTCGATGAGCGGCGGCAGGAGGTCAACGACCTCAACGTGTTCCCCGTCGCCGACGGCGACACCGGCGACAACATGGCGCTCACGCTGCGGGCCGTGAGCGACGAGCTCGACCGCCTCGACGGACAGATGGTGGACGAGGTGGGCCGCACGGACCTCGTCAACGCGCTCGCACGAGCAGCCTTGATGGGCGCCCGGGGGAACTCCGGGGTGATCCTCAGCCAGATCGTCCGCGGCGCGGCCGAGGAGCTCGCCAGCCGGCCGGGCGAGCTGGTCGATCCGATGCTGGTCGCGGCCGCCTTCGCGCGCGCCGCCGACGCGGCGTACGAATCCGTCCGGGAGCCCGCCGAGGGGACGATGCTCACCGTCTTCCGCGAGATGGCGCACTCGATCTCGCGGCGCCTCGCCCATATGAACGAGACCCGCCTCTCGCCGAACGCCACCGCGGCCGAGCAGGACGCACTCCTTGCCGAGCTCCTCGACGATGCGGTCCGCGACGGCGAGCGCGCGGTCGCCCGGACTCCCGAACAGCTCGAGGTTCTACGGGAATCCGGAGTTGTGGATGCGGGTGCCCACGGGCTCGTCGTGATCCTGGCCGGGGTGGTCGCCGGCCTGCGGGGCGACACCGAGGTGACGTCCGAGCTGCCGCACTACTTCCCGGCTTCCGACACCCGGCCGCACCACGAGGACAGCCGCTATCGCTACTGCACGAACTTCATCGTCACCGGGTCCGGCATGGACAGCCGCTCGTTCGCCCCGATGCTGGAGGAGCTTGGAGATTCCGTGCTCGTCGTGGGTGACGAGGCGACCCTCAAGGTCCATGTCCATACCGATGAGCCCGAGGCTGCGGTCGCCCTCTTCGAGCCGGCCGGGACGGTCTCGCAACTCGACGTCGCCGACATGCGCGAGCAGATCGCCGAGCGCAGTGCCCGGCTGCAGGCCGGTCGCTGCACAGCCGTCGCTGTCGTCGCAGGTCGCGGCATCCGCGAGCTCTATGAAGGGCTCGGTGCCTTCGTTGTCGACGGAGGGGAGACCTTCAACCCCTCGATCTACGACCTGCTCGCTGCGATCCATGAGGTGCCGTCGGAGGAGGTCCTCGTGTTCCCGAACAACCCGAACGTAGTGATGGCGGCCGAGCGGGCCGCCCAGCTCTCGGACAAGGAGGCGCGCGTCGTCAGCTGCACCTCCCAGCAGGCGGGCCTGGCCGCGCTGGTCGAACTGGACCCGATGGCCTCGATCGAGGTCAATGAGGAGCGGCTGGCGGGCTCCCTGGAGGGAATCCGGGCGGGATCGGTGGCGCCCGCCGCGCGCGACGATGCCGGGGGCCGCTTCGTCAGGGGGGACGCGGTGGGCTTCGTCGAGGACGAGATCGTCGCCTGGGGCGGCGCCGGGTCGACGCTGACCGAGACGATCGCGCGGCTCGCGGAGGGGGCCGAGATCCTCACGATCGTCGCCGGCGAGGGGGCGCCGATCGTGCTCAGCGAGCTCGAGGGCCACGCGCTCGAAGGGGTAGAGCTCGAGCTGCACGAGGGCGGACAGCCGCATTACTGGTGGCTGCTCGCCGCCCAGTGACGTGACCGACCAGACGCCGGTTCTCTGGCAATACAGCTTCTCGAACTACAACGAGAAGGCACGCTGGGCGCTCGACTTCAAGGGCATCCGCCACCGGCGCCGCTCACTCATGCCCGGCGGCCCGAGGGGGATGCTGTTCTCACGCGGGGACGGGACGCTTCCGGTACTGGACCTCGACGGCACGCGGATCGTCGACTCGACGGCGATCATCGCTGCGCTCGAGGAGCGCCAGCCCGAGCCGGCCCTCTATCCGGCCGATGCGGAAGCGCGCCGGCGCGCCCTTGAGCTGGAGGACTTCTTCGACGAGAACGCCGGTCACGACATGCGACGGGTCGGTTTCTGGGAGTTGCGGGACAACCTCGATTATGGGCTGTTGTTCATGACCACCGATCAACCGAGGGTGAGGCGGGCCGTCGGGCGGGTCGGGTTGAGGGTCGCGTTTCCCGTCGTCTGGCGCTACATGAGCGCGCGCTACGAGTTCACTGAGGCGGCAGTCGAGCGCAGCCGGGCGACTCTGGTCGCCGCCCTCGATCGGATCGAGTCGGAGCGAACCGGGCGGGATTACCTGGTCGATGACGGATTCACGGTCGCGGATCTCACGGCGGCCGCCTTGCTCTACCCACTGGTATGGCCGCCGGAATACCAGTACGAGCTGCCGGAGCCGCCGGGCTGGGAGTTCCTCGAGCCGATGCGAGATCATCCGGCGCTGGGCTGGATCACCGAGATCTGGGCGCGCCACCGGGGCCGCTCCGCAGCGCTGTAGCGCTACTACCAGCCCTCCGACCCGGGCTCGCCCTTGAAGGGCCCCTCGATCTCCTCGGTGATCCAGCCGCCGTAGTAGGCGCCCGGCTGAGGCGTGACCCGCTCGTCGTCCAGGAAGGCGGCGTCCACGCGCCGGGGGTAGAAGGCCAGGTAGCCGACGAGCTGCTCGTAGCCGTCCTTGGGCTCGGGGTAATGCCACGCCACCCGGTTGGCGCGCTTGCCGCCCGCCTCGGCGTGGACGTAGGAGGCGGTGCCCTTCCACTCGCACTCGGTATGCACGTCATCAGCGGCGATCAGGACGTCCTCGCGTACGTCCTCGCGCGGTACGTAGATGGTCGGTGGGCTGGCGGTCTCGAGCACGCGGAGGGCGCGGTCGCTCTCGGCGATCGTCTCCCCTCCGAGGACGATCCGCACGTGACGGTCGAGCGGCTCCACGCGCGGCGGGCGCGGGTAGTCCCAGACCGATTCCTTTGCTCGCTGCGTCTTCACGGTTGGGAGTCCACGGGGGAGCATCCAACGTTACGCCTAGCCTCTGTCGGCGATGGAAGCGGCCCTCGAGAGAACCGCGGCCGACGACGCTGCCTACGTCCCACGCGCGCTGGCGACCGGGGAGCCGCTCGAGCGCGAGCGCCTCCTGGCAGCGCCCCTGAAGACGTCGCCCCGCCCCTCGATCCTCGACGCGCCGATCACCAAGCTGCGCGGGGCGGGGCCGAAGCTGTCGGCCGCCGCGGCCGAGATCGGGATTTCGGATATCGGCGATCTGCTGCGCCACGTCCCTCACCGCTATCGAGATCGGGCGGCGCCGATCGGAATCGGCGAGCTCAAGCTCGGCGAGGAGGCGACGGTCGAGGTCGAGGTGACGAGCGCGAAGGTGCGCCCGACGCGCCGCCGCCGCCTGACCATCCTGGAGGCGCAGGTCTCCGACTCGACCGGGCGGGCCAAGGCCATCTGGTTCAACCGCGCCTGGCTGGCCGATCGGCTGCAGCCCGGCACCCGCCTTCTGCTCCGCGGGAAGCTCGAGAAACGCGGCTTCAACGTCTCCGAGCACGAGCTCCTCGACTCAACCCCGGAGCCGGGCCTGCACACGACCGGCGTCGTCCCCGTCCACCCGGCAAGCGAGCGCCTTCGGCCGCAGCGCCTCCGGGAGTGGGCCTGGCAGGCGATGCCTCTCGCCCGGCACGCGGTCGAGCCAATCCCGGGCCGGCTCCGCAGCGAGCTGCGGATGGCCGGTGTCGCGGACTCCCTCGTGGCCTCTCACTTCCCGGACGACGAGCACGCCGCCGAGGCCGCCCGCGAGCGGCTCGCCTTCGAGGAGCTTTTCCTCTACCAGGCGGCCCTGGTCACGCGTCGCGGACGGCGGATCTCCGGCAAGCGCGGCATCGAGCTGCCCCGGGCGGGTCCGCGGGTCGCCGCCTGGCTCGACTCGCTGCCCTTCGCGCTGACCGGAGACCAGGAACGAGCGATCGAGGAGCTCGATTCGGATCTCGGCGCCGCGGAGCCCATGCAGCGTCTGCTGATGGGCGAAGTCGGCAGCGGCAAGACGCTGTGCGCCCTCTACGCGATGCTCCGCGCGGTCGAGACGGGCCATCAGGCTGCCCTGATGGCGCCTACCGAGACCCTCGCCGAGCAGCACTTCCTAACTCTCGAGACGTTCCTCGCATCCCAACCGGTTCCGGCCACCCTCCTCACCTCGGCGACGCCGCCCGCCAAGCGCCGCGAGTTGCTCGACTCGCTGGCCGGCGGGCGGCCCCAGCTCGTGGTCGGCACGCATGCGCTGATCGAGGAGTCGGTCGAGTTCTCCTCCCTCGCGGTCGCCGTGGTAGACGAGCAGCATCGCTTCGGCGTCCGTCAGCGCGCGGCGCTCGATGCGAAGGGCCCCGGCAAGCGGCTGCCGCACGTTCTCCACATGACCGCAACGCCAATCCCGCGGACGCTCTCACTGACCACGTACGGGGACCTCGACACGACGACGCTTCGGGAACTGCCCGAGGGACGGCAGCCGATCCGGACGCGGGTGGTGGACGAGGAGCGGCGCGCCGAGGCTTACGAGTTCATCCGCACCCGGCTGGCGGAAGGGCGCCAGGCCTACGTCGTCTGCCCGCTCGTCGCCGACTCCGAAGCGGTCCAGGCGCGGGCCGCCGAGGCGGAGGCGAAGCGCCTCGCCACGGCGGAGCTGCGGGATTTCGGGGTGGAGCTGCTTCACGGCCAGATGTCCTCGGAGCGGAAGGCAAGGGCAATGGAGGCCTTCGTCTCCGGCAAGGCGGACGTTCTCGTCGCAACGACGGTGATCGAGGTCGGCATCGACGTCCCGAACGCCACCGTGATGCTGGTCGAGGGCGCGGAGCGGTTCGGGCTCTCCCAGCTCCACCAGCTCCGCGGGCGGGTCGGCCGCGGACGGCATGAGTCGTTCTGCATCCTCTTCGGCGACCCGGAGTCGGACGCGGCAAAGGCCCGCCTCGATGCGATCGCCGGCGAGGCGGACGGCTTCGCGCTGGCGGAGGTCGATCTCTCGATCCGGGGTGAGGGCGAGATCCTGGGAACCCGGCAGCACGGGCTGCCCCGCTTCCGCGCCGCGTCCCTGCCCGAGGACACCGCGCTCCTTCTCGAGGCCCGACGCCGGGTGCTGGCGCTGCGCGATCCCCACGGCTCGCTCGAGGCCGCGGCGCTCGGGCCGTTGATGGACGAGGCCCGTCGCCGCTTCGGCGACGAGCGGGTCGAGCAGATCGCGTTATGAGAAGGTGCGGCGTAGGCGCAGCCGAGCAGCAACCCGATCAGTGATGCCAGAGCTGCGGATCACCGGGGGAGAGCTCGGAGGGCGGAGGATCCGGGCGCCGCGGGCGGCCAGGGACCTGCGGCCGACCACGGAGCGGGTGCGCGAGGCGATCTTCTCGATCCTCGGTGAGCTGAACGGGGCCCGGGTGCTGGATCTGTTCTGCGGCACCGGCGCCCTGGGAATCGAGGCCCTCTCGAGGGGAGCCTCGGAGGCGACGCTGGTCGACACGCGTCCGGCAGCCGCCCGGCTAAACCTCGAGTCGCTCGGGCTGACCGATCGGGGGCGGGCGGTGCGAGCGGATGCCGCCCGCTTTCTGCGCCGGGCCGAGCCGGCCTCTTTCGATCTGGTGCTCTGCGATCCGCCCTATAGACTCGCCGACCGCCTTGCCGCAGACCTCGATCCGCTCATACGACGCGTGCTCGCGACAGGGGGAAGGGTCGTAGTGGAGTCCTCCCCGGATCGGCCGCTGCCCCTGACCCTCGCGTTGCTCACCGAGCGTGCCTACGGCGACACCCTGGTGCGCATATACGGCGGTGAGGGTCGATGAGTGAGGAGCAGCCACGCATCGCGGTCTGCCCGGGGAGCTACGACCCGGTCACCAACGGACATCTCGACGTGATCGGGCGGGCGGCGAGCGTCTTCGACAAGGTCGTCGTCGGTGTCGTCAACCAGCCCGTGCGCAAGCAGCAGACCCTGTTCACGGCGGAGGAGCGCAAGGCGTTCATCGAGGAGGCCACCGCGGAGCTCGGGAACGTCGAGGTCGGCGTGATGTCCAACCTGCTCGTCGAGTTCGCCAGGGAGCAGGGAGCGAGTGCGGTGGTAAAGGGCCTGCGAGCGATCTCCGACTTCGAGTACGAGTTTGAGATGAACCAGCTCAACCGGAAGCTCGCCCCGGAGATCGAGAGCATGTACATCTTCGCTTCGCCCAACTACAGCTTCCTCTCCTCGACGGGCGTCAAGGAGATCGCGACCTTCGGCGGCGACGTCCGGGATCTGGTCCCGGCACCGGTTGCAAGAGCGCTTGCGGAACGGCTGAAGCGCTGAGATCTTCGTGCGTAGGGGGTGGGCAGGAGCTTGCAATCCGGCGTTGAAAGGCAACCCGGAGCCGGTCCCTGGGCCCGATGCGTAAGCTTTAGCGACCGCTGATGGACGTACTCGTTCTGATCGACAAACTCGACGACCTGGTTCACAACGCGCGGCCTGTGCCGCTCACGGACCAGGTGCGCGTCGACCGCGAGGAGATCTACGACCTCCTCGATCAGATGCGCGCCACGATCCCCGAGGAGATCAAGCAGGCGCGCTGGATCGTCAAGGAGCGGCAGGAGATGCTCGCCGAGGCGAAGCGCGAGGCCGAGCGGATCGTCAAGGAGGCCCGCGAGCAGCAGGCTCGCCTGGTCGCCAACGAGGAGATCACCCGGCAGGCCGAGCGCGCCGCCGAGGAGATCGTCGAGGAGGCGCGCGAGCGGGAGCGGGAGATCCGCCTGGGCGCCGAGGACTACGCCGACGACATCCTTTCGACGCTCGAGGTCAACCTCCAGAAGTTCCTGCAGGCAGTGCAGCGCGGCCGCGACCGGCTTCAGGGCCGCGAGCGCGAGCCCTCCGAGATCGGCTAGCCCCAGGCTGGCTGGATAGCCAGGGTTACCTCCATCCAACCGGGGTATCTCGGTTGGCAATGGGAATCGTCACCTTTCTCATCTGGCTCGTGGTCAGCGGTCTGATCGTCGGCGCCGTGGCGAGGCTGTTGGTGCCGGGGAGGCAGCCGATTGGGCTGATCGGAACCGCCGTCCTGGGCATCGCTGGCTCCTTCGTGGGCGGGCTGATCTTCTGGTCGATCTCGGATCACCCGGGCAAGCACCCGGCAATCGGCTTCCTGGTCGCGGTTGCCTGCGCCGCCGTGTTGATCTGGCTGTTCGTCGGTTCGACCACGCGGGGTTCGGTCTTCGGCCGCCGCCGCCGCTGGCTGTAGCGGTCGGCCAGGAGCCGAATAGGCTCCTCCCATGGACGAGGAGCGGCTCGCGACCGGCGTCCGCGAGGTCCTCGCTGAGCACGGCGTGGAGACGGCGGATCTGAGCTTGAGCCGCATCCCGGGCGGCGCGTCGCGCGAGACCTGGCTGGTCGAAGATGACGGAGCCCGCTGGGTACTGAGGCGGGACCCGAGGGGCTCGGTCTCGCTGGTGCCGATGGCGGACGAGTTCGCACTGATCCGCGGGGCGGCCGCGGCGGAGGTGCCGGTCCCCGAGCCGATCGCCTTCGAGCCCGACGGGGGCCGCTTCGGCTCGCCGGGACTGCTGATGGCGTACGTAGGCGGGACCTCCGTGGCGCCGCGCGTCCTGCGCAGGCCCGAGTTCGAAGAAGCCCGAGCCCGCCTGACGGGTCAGCTGGCCGAGGCGCTGGCGCGGACCCATTCCATCGAGCCCGGCGAGCTGGACGGCGCCGTGCCGGCTGGCTCCGCCGACCCGGCGCTCGAGCAGATCTCGGAGTGGGAGCGCCAGCTCGACGAGATCGGCGAGCCGCTGCCGGCGGTCGAGCTGGGACTGCGCTGGCTGCGGGCCAGCGCGCCCGCGCCTGCAGAGGCCCGGCTCGTCCACGGCGACTTCCGGCTCGGCAACTTCATCGTCGACGAGAACGGCTTGGCCGCCGTGATCGATTGGGAGCTCGCCCACCTTGGCGATCCGGCCGAGGACATCGGCTGGCTCTGCATCCGCTCGTGGCGCTTCGGCAACGACGACCGGCCGGTCGCGGGCGTCGGCGATCTAGACGAGTTCCTCGACGCCTACGAGTCGGCCGGAGGGCGGACCATCGAGCGCGATCGCGTTCGCTACTGGGAGGCCTTCGGCAACGTCAAGTGGGCGGTGATCTGCGCCCGCCAGGCCCACGACCACCTGACCGGCGTCCGGCGCAGCCACGAGCTCGCCTCGCTCGGCCGGCGCGTCTGCGAGCCGGAGTGGGACCTGCTGGAGCTGATCAGGGGGACGGCCTGATGCAGGACAGGCCGACGGCACCCGAGCTGCTCGAGTCGGTCGCCGAGTACCTGTTCGCCGAGCTGCGCCAGGAGGTCCCACGCGAGCAGCGCTTCAAGGTCCTCGTTGCGGCCAACGTCTGCGCCGTCGTCGCACGCCAGATTCGAGCCGGAGATGAGCCGGACCGGCAGGACCTCGAGCTCTTCAATGAACTGCTCGGCGAGGACGCGAAGGATGTCCACGCCGCGGCGGCCGAGCTCTCTCGCAGGTTGCGATCAGGCGAGCTCGACGACCGCATCGACGAGCTCGCCCCCCGGCTCGAGGAGCACGTCAGGCGGAAGCTCGAGATCGCCCGGCCGGGCTACGAGAAGGGCTAGAGATCCGTCTGGTGGGAGCCCGCGCGCCCCGGGTCGCGCTTCTCGTAGAAGGCCTGCAGCATCGCCAGCGTCTCCTCACGGTCGGCGCACGTATAGGCATTCCAGGCTTCGGTGCGGAGCTGGAAATCCAGCGGCTGGCCGATCACGTCGAGGATCGTTTCCTTGGCCGAGCGCACCGCGCGCTGTGAGTTGCGCAGGATCTGGCGGGCGATCGTCTCGGCCTCCTCTATCAGACGGTCGTGCGGGACCACCTTCGAGACCAGGTTCCACTCGAGCGCCTGGACCGCGTCGATCGGCTCAGCGGTGAGGAGCATGTGCATCGCGACCCCGACTCCGCCGGAGTTCACCAGCCGCACGATCCCTCCGTCACCGTGGTGGAAACCCCGGCGTGCCTCGAAGGAGCCGAACATCGCCCGATCGGAGGCGATTCGGATGTCACATGCGAGTGCCGTCTCGAATCCGCCGGCCAGCGCCCAGCCGTTGATCGCGCCGACGATCGGCTTGTAGATGCGATGCATGCCGCGGGTGAAACCGTTGAGGCCCAAGTCGGCGATCTGGCGAAGGTCACTGGGAGATCCGTCGGCGAAGGTCGCCGGGATGTACTCCTTCAAGTCGGCTCCGGCGCAGAACGCCTCGCCGGTTCCGGTGAGGATGGCGACGTCGACCGAGTCGTCCTCGGCGAAGTCGGCCCAGGCGGCGATCATCGCGCGGTGCACCTCCGGGCTCACGGCATTACGGGCCTCGGGACGGTTGATCGTCACGTAGGCGATCCGGTCGCGTTTCTCATACAGGACGACACCCTCGTCTGCCGACGGGGGCGGTCCTGGTCGCTCGGGGTTGTGATGGGTCATCTCTCTCCTCCGACTCCGGGTTGGTCAGTCGTAGACCGCTCGGACCACGGCGAGGTCCTCGGCGGTCCAGGTGATCTCGCCGCCGCACCACTCCGCCAGCTCCTCCGCGGTGTCCGGGAAGTCGAAGCCGGGCTCGATTGGCGTGACCTGCTCGTCCGCCTTGACTACGTCGCCGATCACCAGGGCGCGCGACTGCTCGCGGACCCGGCGAAAGAGGGTGCGCTTGGCGTCGTCCAGCAGGTGGTGTACCGACAGCACCGAGATCACCAGATCCCACGGGCCGTCCGGCAGCGGATCCTCCATGCGGGCGAGCTGGACGTCGTCGTACTCCTCGCGCAGCCGGTAGACCATGTTGGGATCCGAGTCGAGCCCGATCACCCAGGCGTCGGGGTAGGCCTCGAGCAGGACACGGGTCGTCTCGCCGGTGCCCATTCCCAGCTCCAACACCCGGTCCGGGGCGAACGGGATCGCGTCGACGGCCGCGTGCTGGAGCTCGTCGTAGCGCGGCACCTCCGCCCGGATCTCCTCCAGGTAAGTCTCCGGGTTCCAGTGAAATTGGGCGCACACCTTGGCTCGCTACCCTCGGAGCGAGTGTATGCGGAAGGCGGAATCGTCGATCTCGAGCGACTCGCGATGTCCTCGGGACAGGCCCGGGCGCTCGACCTGGAGGTCGGGCTCGAGCCGATCGAGCTCGGCGGCCAGACCTATTCGCCGGGCGGCGGCGGCAGCGAGGCCCGCCTGGACGTCTCCCGGACAAGCACCGGGTACGCGCTCAGGCTGCGATTCGCAAGCGAGTTGACCGGTCCCTGCGTGCGCTGCCTCGATCAGGCCGCGACGCGCCTCGAGATCGACGCCCGGGAGGTCGAGCAGCCGGCCACCGGCGACGAGGAGCTCCGCAGCCCCTACGTCTCGGACGGCGATCTGGACGTCGACCGCTGGGCGAACGACGCGCTCGTGCTCGCCCTGCCCGCGCAGCCCCTCTGCCGCTCCGACTGCGCCGGGCTGTGCCCGGTCTGCGGCGAGTCGCTCAACGACGCCGATCCGGAGGCCCATCGCCACTCCCGGGGCGGCGATCCGCGGATGGCGAAGCTGCGGGACCTGAAGCTGGAATAGCTACTATCCCGCCCCTCATGGCGGTGCCGAAGAAGCGACAGTCGAGGACGCGGCGCGACAAGCGGCGCGCCCAGCACAAGGTCTCGGCGCCGCGGCTGAACGAGTGTCCGCGCTGCCACAGCCCGCGGCTGCCGCATCGGGTCTGCCCGACCTGCGGCACCTACGCCGGCCGTGAGGTGATCCGCCACGAGGCGCCGGAGACGGCGCAGCAGGCCGAGCAGGCGAGTCCGCAGGACTAGATGCCCGCGCAGCAACCGGTCGCGCTGGACGCCTACGGAGCGGACGGCGGACCCGAACTCGTGCTGGAGGGCGCCCGCCTCGCCGCGGCCGGTGGCATTCCCGTGCGGATCTTCGGTCCTTCCGGGCTCGATGTCCCGGAGGGCGTGGAGCTCGATCCGACAACCGATTGGATCGGCAATGAGGCCGAGCCGGTGGCGGCGGTGCGCGCGACCCCCGATGCCTCGGTCGTCCGGGCCGCGGCGGCCGTCGCCGAAGGGACCTGTGGCTCCCTGGTGAGCGCCGGCTCCACGGGGGCGACCATGACCGCCGCCCTCTTCGCGCTCAAGCGCGCTCACGGAGTCCACCGGCCCGCCCTGGCGGTGCAGATACCGGTCCCCGGCGCGGACGGTCCGCCGCTCCTCTTTCTCGACTGCGGCGCCAACACCGACGTCCGCCCGCAGCACCTCGTCCAGTTCGCCTTTCTGGGCGCGGCCTTCAGCGCCGCCGTGCTGGGCGTCTCGACTCCCCGAGTCGCCCTGCTCTCGGTCGGCGAGGAGCAGAAGAAGGGCCGGGCCGACGTCGTCGAGGCTCACGCCACGCTCAGCGGGGCGGACGGGATCCGCTTCATCGGCAACCTCGAGGGTCGCGACCTCCTAGCGGGCGAGGCCGACGTGATCGTCACGGATGGGTTCACCGGGAACGTGACGCTGAAGACGCTGGAGGGAACTGCGAAGGCGGTCGCCGACGCGGTTCGGGCCGCCGCCCGGTCGGGCCCGCTCGCGGCCACCGGCGGTCTCCTGCTGCGCCCGGCCCTGGGTGGGCTGCGCCGGGCCATGGACCCGAACTCCGTCGGCGGGGCGATCCTGCTCGGCCTGCGCGGGGTCGCGGTCGTCGCCCATGGCAGCTCCACGCCGGGGGGAATCGCGAACGCCGCACGGCTCGCGCACCGCGCGGTCGAGGAGCGCGCCGTCGAGCGCACAGCCGAGCTGCTGGCCGCCTCCGGAGCGACCCGAGAGGCGCTTCGCGAGACCCCGTCGGGCGCCGGGACCGATAGGGGATAATCCCGGAGATGGAGCGTGACGAAGTGATGAAGCTGGTTCGCGACCACCTGAGCACGGAGCTCGAGGTCGCGCCCGAGAGGATCCAGCCCGAGACCAGGTTCCGCGAGGATCTCGACGCGGATTCGCTCGACCTCTACGAGCTGGTCATGGAGCTCGAGGATCGATACGGGATCCGGGTGAGCGAGGAGGAGGCGGCCGACATCGAGACCGTCGGCGACGCCGTCGACTTCGTCTGCGCACGCGTTCCTGCGACGTAGGGGGGAGGCACCGGCTGATCCGATGACGCAAAGCGCCGCCATGCTGGCGGAGCTGTTCGCGGACACCCCCGAAGAGCTGCGCCGGCAGGCACTTTCCCACTCATCCTGGGTCGAGATGCGGACTCAGTCATACGGCAGGCTCGCCTTCCTCGGCGACAGTGTCCTCGGGCTCTCCGTCGCCGCCCTGCTCTTCGACGAGCACCCGGACGCCGACATCGGGGAGCTCACGAAGATCCTCAACCAGGCCGTCAGCGGCCGCGCCTGCGCGGAGGTCGCGGGCGAGCTCGGTCTTCCGGAGATGCTCTCCGACGAGGCGCCCGACGAGGGCGACGGCCTGCCGGTCCACACGCTGCTCGCCTCCGAGCGGACCCTGGCCTCCGTCTGCGAGGCCGTGATCGGCGCCTGCTACCTGGCGCATGGCTTCGAGCCGACCTCGGAAGCCGTCGTCGGGGCGTTCCGGGCCGTGGTGGACCAGGCGACGCGGGAGCGCCTCGACTTCAAGTCGGAGCTCCAGGAGCGGCTCGCCCGGGACGGGGAGACCGTCAGCTACGAGATCGCGAGCGAGGCCGGCCCGCCCCACGACCGGCGCTTCGAGATCCGGGCCACGGTGGGGGGAGACCAGATCGGCATCGGCACCGGGCGGAGCAAGAAGGAAGCCGAGCAGGCCGCGGCCGAGCGCGCCCTGGAGAACCTGCGCAGCTAGCAGCCGCGCCCGGTTGCGTCCGGGCAACGCGCGAGCATCCGCATCCCTGCCACCCTTGCGCGTGAGATGTATCTAAAGGCCATCAACCTGAAGGGCTTCAAGTCCTTCCCCGATCGCACCCGGCTGACCTTCTCGCCGGGCGTCAGCGTGATCGTCGGGCCAAACGGATCAGGCAAGTCGAACATCACCGACGCCGTGCTCTGGGCGCTGGGCGAGCAGAGCCCCTCCGCGATCCGCGGCCAGCAGATGCGCGACGTGATCTTCGCCGGCGGCAACGGCCAGTCGCCCCGCCGCTTCGCGGAGGTCGAGGTGGTCATCGACAACACCGAGGGCCGCGCGGCCAGTGAGTTCTCCGAGATCTCGATCTCGCGGCGGATCGAGCGCAACGGCGAGGCGGAGTACCGCCTGAACGGGGCCCGCTGCCGCCTGGTGGACGTTCTCGAGGCGCTCTCCGACACGAACATGGGGCGCGAGGCCCATTCGGTGATCAGCCAGGGGAAGGTCGAGGAGATCGTCAACTCCAAGCCGCGGGACCGGCGCCTGCTTATCGAGGAGGCCGCCGGGCTCGGCAAGCACCGCAAGCGCCGTCACTCGGCCCAGCTCAAGCTGGATCGCACTCGCGACAACATGGAGCGTGCGCTCGACGTCGAGCGCGAGGCGCGCTCCCGGCTACGGCCCCTGAAGCGACAGGCGGAGGCCGCGGAGCGCACCGCCAAGCTGCTGCGCGAATCGAACGAGCTTCGCGCCCGGATCGTCGCGGAGGATCTCCGCGTAGGTGAGGAGCGGCTGGGCGCCGCGGCGGCGAAGCTGGAGGAGGTGCAGGCCACCCGCGACTCGGTCGAGAAGCGCTTCGAGGAGGTGAGGGCGCGCCGCACGGCGATCGAGGAGAGGATCGCGGCCGCTGAGGAGGGCCGCCGCCGTCACGGTGAGCTGCTCGCCGAGGCGCGCGCGGCCACGGAGCGCGTGCGCGCCCGGGCGGAATCCCTCGAGCTGGCCGAGCGGGACCTGCGTAGCACGCTCGGCGAGCGCCAGCTCCGCCTCAACGCGATGGACACCGAGCCCGGCGAGGGGGCGGGCGCCGCGCGGATCGCCGAACTCGAGGCCGAACTGGCGAAACTCGGCGCCGACTCATCCGAGGAGGGGGCGCGCCTGCGGGAGGCCGCCGATCACGCCGAGTCGCGGCGCACCGCCGCGAAGGCCGCGCTCGAGCCGCTGCAGCAGGCCGCGGACGAAGCCCGCACCGCGCACCAGCGCGCGACCAAGATGCACGAGATGGCGCGGGCGGAGGCGCAGAAGGCGGCGGAGCGCCGGGCGGGCCTCGCGGGCGAGCTTGCCGCGGTCGAGGCGAAGCTCGCCGCCGCGGCGGTCGAGGGCGAGCACGAGGCGCTCGCAGGTCTGCTGGAGGCGGGCTCCGGGCTCGAGCGCGCCGTCTCGGCCGTCCTCGGGGAGCGGCTGCGCGCATCGATCGTCGACTCGGTGAGCGAGGGGCGCGACCGACTGGCAGGAGCCGAGGGCGCCGCGCGCGCCCTGCTCTCGTCCGGTCCGCCTCCGAAGTCCTCCGAGTCACCGAAGGACGGCGCGCGACGGCTGCTCGATCTGGTCGAGGCCCGCGGCGAGGCGGGGCCGATCGCCGAGCGGCTGCTGGCCGATGCCTGGCTCGTCGACGAGCTCGACGCGCTCGCCGAGGGCTTCGCGGGCGTGGCGGTCACCGTGGACGGCGAGTGCTACGACGCTGCGGCGGGCGAGATCCGGAGGCTGCCCAGGGAGGGAACCGACCCCGCGCTGGCGGCGCGCTCCGAGCGCGAGGAGCTGGCGTCGCGTCTCGAGCAGCGCGAGCAGACCGAGGTGCGGACGAGCCGGGACCTCGAGCGGGCCGACGCGACGCTAGCCGAGGCGCGCGGCGGCGAGGAGGAGGCGCAGCGATCCCTCCGGGAGGCACGCCGGGAGCTCGACGAGGCGAGCGAGGAGGCGAGCCGCACGGTGTGGCTCGCCGAGCGCCATGAGGAGCGCGGCGACGAGGGGTCCGGATCGGGGACAATCCGGCGGGCCAAGCTGGAGGCGGAGCTGGCGGCGGAGCGCCGTCATGCAGAGGCCGCGGAGCGGGCACGCGAGATGCGCCTCAGCGACCGCCAGGAGCTCGAGCGGCGGATCTCCCTGGAGCGCGAGACGCTGCCCGCGCTGGGTCGCGCGCGCGACGCGCTGCTGCGGCTCGGCGAGCTGGTCGAGCGGCGCGCGACCTCACTGGCCGCGGCCGAGGACGACGGCGGCGGAGACATCGCAGCCGAGCTGCGCGAATGCTCCCAGCAGGAGTTCGGGCTCCAGGGCGAGCTGCGCGAGGCGAGCGAGGCGATGACGGCGGCCGAGGTCGAGGCGACGCAGCTGCGAAGCCACCGCGACGAGAACGCGGCCGAGCTGGAGCGCCTCGGGACGGCACTCGGCGAGGAGCTCGCGGCGACGAGCGCCCCTCTCGACGAGGAAGAGCGCGAGGGGATCGAGGCGCGGCTCGCCAGGCTCGAGCGGAACCGGGAGCAGATCGGGCCGGTCAATCCCCTGGCCGAGCGCGAGTACGCGGAGGAGCGCGAGCACGTCACCGAGCTGGCCGAGCAGCGCAAGGACCTCGAGAGGGCGATCACCGAGCTGCGCGCGCTGATCCGGCGCACGGACAGGGAGATCGCAGCAGCCTTCGAGGAGACATTCATGGCGGCCGCCCGCGGCTTCGAGGAGATGGTCGCCGAGCTCTTCCCCGGGGGCAGCGGCCGCCTTCGCCGCGTCGACCTCGGCCCGCGGCCGTTCGCCGGCCAGGCGCCCGACGGAAAGGAGGCATCGGATGACGATGCCGAGGAGGAGCTTCTGCCGCCGGATGAGCACGGCGGGGTTGAGATCGAGGTGACGCCGGCGGGCAAGTCGACCCGCCGCCTCTCCCTGCTCTCAGGAGGAGAGAAGTCGCTGGTCGCGCTCGCCTTCGTCTTCGCGGTGCTGGTCGCCCGTCCCTGCCCGTTCTACATCCTGGACGAGGTCGAGGCGGCGCTCGACGACATCAACATCGACCGCTTCCTGCGCCTCGTCCGCCGCTTCGCCGAGCGCTCGCAGTTCATCGTCGTCACCCACCAGAAGCGGACGATGGACGCCGCGGACATCCTCTACGGCGTCAGCATGGGGGGGGACGGCATCACCAAGGTCGTCTCGCGGAAGCTGCCGCGCGACGAGCTCGGTACCGGCTTGGAGCCGCCCGAGCTGCCCGAGGCGACCGAGGCCGCGGCATAGGAAGGGAGGCGCCGAGGCGCCTCCCTCCGCTCACCCCAAGGACCGAGGGCGCCGAGCCTAGGCGATGCGGGGCGGAGCCACGGGTTCCGCCCGCTCGAATCAAGAAAGGCGTGCCTGAGGACCCCGGGGCGAAGCCCAAGGCGCCACGCTCCGATGGCGGTGATGACGCCGCTACGCTGCGCCGCCATGGCGAGGACCTGGCAAGACGCGTTCGACCTCGGCGACCGCTCTGTCGCATCA
>DASXSZ010000141.1:0-22075 GCA_036505735.1 Solirubrobacterales bacterium | reverse complement strand
CACGGGGTCCGGCAGGTCAAGCAGGCGGATCAGGTTCGAGATCGCGGCGCGGCTGCGGCCTACACGGCGGGCGAGCTCCTCCTTGGAGATGCCGAGGTCGTCGACCAGCGATGCGCAGGCCCGCGCCTCCTCGACAGGGTTTAGGTCCTCGCGGACCATGTTCTCGATCAGCGCGGCCTGCAGCCGCTCGTCCTCCGGCGAGCTTCTGATCACCGCGGGGACCCGGTCGATCCCGGCCTTCTGGGCGGCGCGCCAGCGCCGTTCCCCGGCGACCAGCTCGTAGCGCCCGTCAGCGACCGGGCGGACGATGAGCGGCTGCAGCAGCCCCACCGAGCCGATCGATCCGGCCAGCGCGTCCAGTGCGGTCGCGTCGAACTTGGCTCGGGGCTGATCCGGGTTCGGCTCGATCTCGGTGACGTCGAGCTCCCGGAGTTCCGGACCACCCGCCGAGCTCTCCGGCAGGATCGCCGCCAGCCCGCGGCCCATGCCACGCTTGCGGTCAGCCATTCGCAATCCCTAGGGAGAGGACCTCGTCCGCAAGGGCCCGGTAGGCCTGTGATCCGGAGGACTTCGGATCGTGCTCGGAGACGGGCACGCCGTAGCTCGGGGCCTCCGCGATACGGACGCTGCGGGGCACGACGGTCCTGAAAACCCTGGCCGGCAGGTGCTCGCGGAGCTCGCGCTCGACGTCGCGGGAGAGCCGGGTCCGGTCGTCGTGCATCGTGATCAGGACCCCCGCCATCTCGAGGGACGGATTGAGCTCCCGCCGTACCAGCTTCAGGGTGTCGAGGAACTGGACCAGCCCCTCCAGGGCCAGGTACTCGGCCTGGACGGGGACGATCACCATGTCGGCGGCGACCAGCGCGTTGACCGCGACCGGTCCCAGGGAGGGCGGGCAGTCGAGCAGCGTGTAGGCGAAGCGCTCACGGACCGGCCCGAGGCCGTCGCGGAGTCGGGTCTCGTAGCCACCTGCGCGCGGCAGCTCCACCGCCGCCCCGGCCAGATCCACATGTGCCGGGACTATCCACAGGTTGTCGGGCCCGGCGGGGCGCGCGGACTCCGCCACCGATACGTCGCCCGTCAGGCAGTCGTAGGACGACGGGGTCGAGTCCTTCGGCAGTCCAAGCGCAACCGTGGCGTTGCACTGCGCGTCGAGGTCGGCGATCAGCGTCTGGCGCCCGTCGTACGCAACGCACGCGCCCATGTTGACGGCGGTCGTCGTCTTGCCGACGCCGCCCTTCTGGTTCGCGATCGCGTAGACGGTTCCCATCATTGGTTCGGGTCAGTTTGATTCGGACCCGAACGGTCGCTTCGCCGCCATGCCGGGGCGACGCGGCAGCCCGTTCGGAGTTGGTCCATTCTTGCGGAGCAGGTGGATGTGTCTGTCGCGGCTGCCGGGATACGGCCGCACTGAGCGGATCTCGAGAGGCTCCACCGCGAGTCGGTCGGCGGCTCGGGCGAGCTGCTGCTCCTCCTCGGCCGACCGCGCACCCTTCCAGGCAGCGAGCACTCCGCCCTGAACCAGGAGCGGCGAGGCCAGCTCCGCCAGCGCGGCCAGGGGGGCCACCGCCCGCGCCGTGACGGCGCCGTAGGCCTCGCGGCCGTCCCCGCGGGCCCAGCCCTCGGAGCGCTCGCAGACCACGGCGGCGTTCTCCAGCCCCATGCGCTTGACCGCCTCACGAAGGAACTCGCACTTGCGCGCGACAGATTCGATCAGATCGAAGCGTGTCCCGGGCAGCGCGGCGGCCAGCACCAGTCCCGGCAGCCCGGCGCCGCTGCCGAGGTCGGCGATGCGCTCGGCCGAGCGGATCGGCTCGACCTCGAGTCCGCTGAGCGAATCCGCGATGTGCACCTGGCGGGCGGCCCGAACGCTCGACTTCGAGATCGGCGCCCGCGGGCCGGTGAGCATCCCGAGCAGGGCCTCGATCGCCTGTTCGGCCTCGGGCGGGACGTCGCTCAATCCGAGAGCAGGGGCGTGACCACCACGTAGCGATTGGGCTCGTCGCCCTCGCTGTAGGTCTCGATCTCGGGCCGGTCGCGGAGATGCTCGTGGACGACCCGCCGCTCGTTCGATTCCATGGGGTCCATCTCGACGGCCTGCCCGTGACGGACGGCGTCCTCGGCGGCCATGTCGGCGCGGCGGCGCAATGACTCGCTCTGGCGGCGTCGGTAACCGGCGGCGTCGACCGAGACGCGCTTGCGATCCGGGCGGCCCTGAAAGGCCGCCTGGTAGCAGAGCAGCTGCACCGCGTCGATCGTCTGGCCATGCCGCCCTATCAGGAGGCCCACCTCCTCGCCCTCGACGTCGGCGTGGATCTCCTCCGCGCCCTCCTCGACGGCAACGGAGGCATCGAGGCCGAGTTCCTCCACTATCCGCTCGAGGACGACGCGGACCCGCTCAGCAGGCTCCTCCGGCAGCACGGCCGGCTGCGACTCAACTCCTCCTTCTGCCACCCGCGCAGTCTAAGCCGCCAACGCCAGGACTACCGGCCGCCCGCCGGCTCGTCTACCTGCGCCGCTTGCGCTTGCGAGGTGGTGGCGGCGGAGGCTTGGAAGCCCGGACCTCCTCCGGGGTCGGCACCGCCGGCAGCGGCCAGACGAAATGGATCACCGTCTGCTGTCCGATCTGCCAGAGGCCGCTGGCGATGAAGTAGACGGCGATTCCGGCCGGCGCGTTGGGGATCAGGAAGACCGTGACGAGGGAGAAGATCCCGGCCATCATGTAGCGCTGCATGTTGCCGCCCGTCGTCTGAGGCGAGGGAGTGAAGAGGATGAGCGCGAACGTTCCGGCGACCGCGAGGATCACCAGCGCCACCGCGACGCCCCCCGTCGGATGCTCGGCGAGGTGCGGGATGAACAGCCAGCCGGGATCGCCTGAGCTGACGACCTCGTCCTTGAAGGTGGCGCTGCGCAGGAGCGCATAGAGCGCGATGAAGACGGGGAATTGGAAGAGAAGCGGCAGGCAGGCGGCCAGCGGGTTGACGCCGTGCTCCTGGAAGAGCGCCATCTGCTCGCGCTGCATTCGCTGGCGATCGTCCTTGTACTTCTCCTGGATCTCCTTCATGTACGGCTGCAGCGCTTGCATCTCGCGCATGCCGTGCATCGACCTGAGCGTGAACGGCAACACGACCAGGCGCGACATCCAGGTGATCAGGACGATCCCAAGACCCCAGGAGAGGCCGACGTCGTCGTGCAGCCACTTGATGACGGCGTTGAAGACATCGATCAGGGGCTGGAGGATGTTGGCCTCGAGGAACACGATGGAGTTCTACGTCAGATCCGCGCCGCTGGATCCGCCGGCCGAGGGAAGCTGCATGCGCCGGTCCCGTTCCGAGCGGGTCGGCGTTCCCCGGAATAGGCGACGGTCGGAGAGCTCGTCGACGCCGCCGGCGCTGAAGGGATTGCAGCGCAACAGCCGCCACCCCGCGAGGATCGAGCCGCGGACCGGGCCGAGCTCGCGAATCGCCTCGACGGCGTAGGCCGAACAGGTCGGGTAGTAGCGGCAGCGCGGGGCGAAGGCCGGGGATACCCAGCGCTGGTAGGCCCTGATCGGGGCGATCAGGATCGCGGTGATCAACCGTTTCACGACAAACGCTCCTCGTCGGGCGCCTCGATCAGCTCCGCCAGGGAGGACCGGATTCCGTCCTGTCCCTCACGGTCGAGCAGACCCTCGACGCCGGGCCGGGCGACGATCACGTAGTCCTCGGACTCGCCGAGCCCATCCGAAAGCTCCCAGAACGCCTCCCGGATGGCCCGCTTCACCTTGTTCCTCGTGACGGCCTTGCCGATCTTGCGCCCGACCGAGAGACCCAGCCGCGCTCCGTCGCGCGCCTCCTCGCGGCGCGCGAACGAATACAGAACCAGGAAGCGATTGCCGCGCGAGTTGCCCTCGCGGTAGACGCGGTCGAAGTCGCCGCTCCGCGAGAGACGGCGCCGACGGGCATCCGGGCGACCCTTGGACGCCAACGGTTACGGGGTGAGGCGCTTGCGGCCCTTCTGACGCCGGCGCCTCAGGATCGCGCGGCCAGATCGGGTTCCGCTGCGGGCCCGAAAGCCATGGACTCGGGCTCGCTTGCGCTTCTTCGGCTGATAGGTCCGCTTCATCGGGAGGGCCCCAGCTGGAGGGGCGAGGGCAGGGCAGTATAGGGCGTGGCCGTCCCGCCCTCCCGAGACCGGAGGGCCCTCGAGAGCCGCATCTCGGTTTTACCCGCGTTTTGCACGGAGGGCGAGGGAGAGCCCCTTTCGGTCCGCCCGGCCCGACCTATGATCGCCGCTCGGCTTCGATCGCGACCGACGAGGAAGGAGGACCCGGTTCAGGGGCAGGTTCGTGACGCTCGCCAGGACCTCGCCGGTCCCTGGCGCGAGATCCAGCGAGAGCTGGCCTCCTCCGTCCACGAGGACACCTACCGCCTCTGGTTCTCCCCGCTCTCCCCCGTGGCGCGTCGCGGAGCCACCCTCTATCTGACTGGCCCGCGCCGCGTCATCCGCTGGGTGAGGCGGCGCTACATGGAGCTGCTCCGCGCGGCGACCATCAAGGCCGTCGAGGGGATCCGCGACGTCGAGCTCGTCTCCGCCGACGATGCTCCGGCCACCTCGGCCGCATCCAAGGACGCCGCCTCGCGCGTCGCCCTCAATCCCGACTACACCTTCGAGCGCTTCGTCATCGGGCCGGGGAACCAGCTGGCCCACGCCGCCGCCCTGGCGGTCGCCGAGGCTCCCGGCGAGGCCTACAACCCCCTCTTCCTCCACGGGCCACCGGGCCTCGGCAAGACGCACCTGCTGGGCGCGATCGCGAATTACCTGCACCGCCACAATCCCGAGCTCGCCGTCCACTACACGACCGCCGAGTCCTTCACCAACGAGTTCGTCGCCTCCCTGCAGGGCACCGGGATAGAAGCCTTCAAGGAGCGCTACCGCCGGGCCGACGTCCTGCTGATCGACGACATCCAGTTCCTCGAGGGCAAGGCCCGGACCGCCGACGAGTTCTTCCACACCTTCAACGCCCTGTACGAGGGAGGGGCGCAGCTCGTCCTCACCGCCGACCGCGTCCCCGCCGAGCTCTCCGCCCTCGCCGACCGGCTCCGCGACCGGTTCGAGTGGGGGCTCACGGTGTCCGTCGAGCCTCCGGACCTGGCCACCCGCCTCGTCTTCCTCGGCAACCTCGCCCGCGAGCAGAGCGAGCCGCTGCCCCCCGATGCCCTCCGGGCCCTCGCCTCCAAGACCTCCGCCAACCTCCGCGTGCTCAAGGGCGCCCTCACCAGGGTCGTCGCCCTCTCGTCTCTGACCGCCTCCGCGGTCACCGCCGACTCAATCCACAGCGCTCTGCCCGCCGAGACCATCGCGCCACCGCCCTCGACACGCCCCGAGGCCCGGGAGATCCAGGAGGCCGTCGCCGCCAAGCTCGGCCTCACGGTCGACGCGATCCTCTCCCCCGGTCGCAGCGCCCCGGTCGCCAGGGCCCGCCAGCTCGCCATGTACCTGACCCGCGAGCTCACCGACCTGTCACTCCCCGCGATCGCCGCAGCCTTCAACCGCCGCGACCACACCACCGTCATGCACGCCATCCGCAAGGTCGAGCGCAGGGCTCTCGAGGACGCAAGCCTCTCACGCACACTGGAGGACCTCAGAACCGAGCTTTGTTCGGGTCGGATGGATCGTGACCGAACGGATTGAAAGAATCGACGAGGAGGCTGTCCACATATCCACGCCATCCACAGCCCTTACTACTCCTAGGAACGCCCAACCACAGGCAATGAAGATCAACACCACACGCCAATCGCTTCTCGACGCACTGCTCGTGGTTTCCCGAGCCGTCTCAGCCCGCGCGGCCCTCCAAGCCCTATCCGGCATCCTGATCACCACCAACGGGGCAGTGCGTCTGCGCGCGACGGACATGGAACTCGGGCTCGAGGTGGGGCTCGAGGGGGAGGTGGATGGCGTCGGATCGGTGGTGCTGCCGGGCCGGCTCCTGGTCGAGGTGGCGCGCTCACTCCCGGATGGGCCGGTGAGCCTGGGCCTGCGAGAGGCTGAGCGGGACATCGAGTTGAGCGCCGGCTCCTCACGCTTCCACCTCCGCACGCTGCCCGCGGACGACTTCCCGCGCTTCCCTGAGTCGGAGGGCGAGCCGGTCGAGCTGCCTTCGGTCCCGCTGCGCGACACCATCAATCGGGTGGCGCGCGCGGCATCCCGCGACGAGGCCCGCCCTGTCCTGACGGGCGTCCTCGTCACCGTCGAGGGTGACGAGATGACCATGGTCGCCACGGACTCCTACCGCCTGGCCGTCAAGAGGACGAAGCTCGAGACCTCGGTGTCGGAGCGGGTCGAGGCGAACGTGCCGGCCCGGGCGCTGCGCGAGCTGGCGCGGCTGATCGAGGCCGGCGGGGAGGACCCGCTCAACGTCTGGCTGACCCGCAACCAGGCGATCTTCCGCATCGGCCCGACCTCGCTCAGCTCGCGGCTGATCGATGGTCAGTTCCCGAACCATTCTCAGCTCCTGCCGGAGTCCTACGAGCATGAGGTGAAGCTCCCCAGGACGGAGCTCCTGGAGGTGACCCGCCGTGTCTCGCAGCTCGCGCAGCGCAACGCCGCGTTGCGGCTCTCGTTCTCCGAGGGAGAGCTGGTGGTCTCGGCCGAGACGCCGGATCTGGGGGATGCCCGCGAAGCGCTCCCGGCGCCCTATTCCGGCGAGCTTCTCGAGATTGGCTTCAACCCCGAGTTCATCAGGGACGGCTTGGAGAGCATCGACGCCGACGAGGTCGTCTTCAAGCTGATCTCGCCGCTGCGCCCCGGGCTGCTGGAGCCGGCCGGGGCCGACGACTTCAGCTACCTGGTGATGCCGATTCGCCTCAACGTGTAGGTCGGGCCGATGGTCGCCGGCGCAGTCGAGTGCCAAGGGTTCCGGAATCTCGCCGACGCGCACACCGAGATCGCCGCCCCGATCGTTGTGGTCTGCGGGCCGAACGGGGCCGGCAAGACCAACCTGCTCGAGGCGATCTACTTCGCGCTCACTGGCCGCTCGTTTCGGACCGGCAACGACCGCGACATGATCCGCTTCGGAGCGGAGCGAGCCCGGGTCGAGTTGGACCTCGAGGGCGGCGCTCGGTTGCTGGGAGGGCTCGATCGCTCAGGCGAGCGGCGTCACCTCCTGGCCGGCAGGCCCCTCGCCGGCGACCCCGATGAGCGCCCGCTGGTCAGCGTCTTCCACCCCGACCGCCTGCGGCTGGTCAAGGGGGCTCCCGCGCATCGCCGGGCCCACCTCGATCGGCTCTGTGGCGCGATCTGGCCGGCGCGGGTGGACCTTCGCCGGCGCTTCGGCAGAACCCTCGCTCAGCGCAACGCTCTGGTTGCGCGTATCCGGGCTGGGCTCGGTGCCTCCGAGTCCCTTCCCTCGTGGGATGAGCGTCTGGCGGCCGAGGCGGAGCCCCTGATCGCGGCGCGCGCCGAGGCCGTCGAGGCGCTGACCGAGCCCTTCGCGGAGCTTGCCGCCGGGTTGGGCCTGGGCGAGGCGGAGATCTCCTACCGACCGAGGGCATCCGGCGGCCGGGATCAGCTCGCCGCCGAGCTCGCCCGCCGCCGCGACGAGGATCTGGGCCGCGCCTATACCTCCTACGGACCCCAGCTGGACGAGATCGAGCTCCGGCTGGGCGGCCGGCCCCTGCGCCGCTTCGGATCACAGGGCCAGCAGCGTCTCGCCCTGCTCGCCCTGCTCTTCGCGGAGCGAGCCGCGTTGCTCGATGCCGGGCGCTCCGCGCCCTTGATGCTGCTCGACGACGTGATGAGCGAGCTCGATCCTCCCCACCGCGAGCTGCTCGTGGCTCGATTGGATCGCGGTGGACAGACTGTGATCACCGCGACCGAGGCGGCCCACGTCCCCTCCGCCGAGGCGCTGCTGGTCGAGGTCAGCGATGGAGTGGTCGCCAGGGCCCCGACGCTGCGGGCGGCGTGACGCGCCGCCGAGCACCCCGTCCAATCGGAGCGGCCCTGAGCTCTGCGCTGGACCGGGCCGAGCCAGCGACCCTGCTGGCGGCCGTGCAGAGCGCCTGGCCGGCCGCGGTGGGGGAGGCGGTGGCGCGCGAGGCAACGCCTGTCACGGAGCGCTCCGGAGTGGTCACGGTGGCCTGCCGGTCGGCCACCTGGGCGCAGGAGCTCGACCTGCTCAGCGGCGAGATCGTGGCCAAAATCCGCCGGAATCTGCCCCCGGGACGCCGTCTTGAGGGCCTTCGATTCACGGCCTCCGCCAATCCGGATTGAACGCTTTTTTTATTCGTCGTTTGCAGGGATTTTTTGACGGTTTGGCGCAATTTCCGGTGCTCTCGACTGGTAGACTTATGTCTACTTGAGTGAGGCCTCGACCCTCTTGTCCGCAAGGATTTTCCGAGCCGGGTCACGAAGGTCGAGGCATCCCCTGATTGGACTGAAAGGAAGCTGAGTGGCGAAGACCTCCCAGCGCGGAGGAGCCAGCAAGAAGAGCTCCTCCCGCACGAACGGTGCTGCCAAGCGCACCCCAACCAAGACCAAGAGCCGGGCGAAGGGCTCCTCCTACGCCGCCAAGGACATCACGGTGCTGGAGGGCCTCGAGGCCGTTCGCAAGCGGCCCGGCATGTACGTCGGCTCGACCGGCCCGAGAGGGCTGCATCACCTGGTCTACGAGGTCGTGGACAACTCCGTCGACGAGGCGATCGCCGGCCACGCCAAGAAGGTCACGGTGACCCTCCACCCCGACAACAGCTGCACCGTTGTCGATGACGGCCGCGGCATCCCGGTCGACAAGATGAAGAAGGCGAAGAACAAGCCGGCGGCCGAGGTGGTTCTCACGACGCTGCACGCCGGCGGCAAGTTCGGCGACGGCGGCGGCTACAAGGTGTCCGGCGGCCTGCACGGCGTCGGCGTCTCGGTCGTCAATGCGCTCTCGGAGAAGCTCGGCCTCGAGATCTGGCGCGACGGGGCCGTCTGGACCCAGACCTACGAGCGCGGCAAGCCCGTCACCAGGTTCAAGAAGGGCCGGGCCGTGAAGAGCACCGGGACGACGATCACCTTCGTCCCCGACCTGGAGATCTTCGAGGACATCGAGTTCGACTTCGACACCCTCGCCGAGCGCCTGCGCGAGACCGCCTTCCTGACGCGCGGCCTGAAGGTCGAGCTGATTGACGAGCGCGGCGCGGGCCGCAAGGTCGAGTTCCTCTACAAGGGCGGCATCGCGGACTTCGTCAAGCACCTGAACGAGGCGAAGGACCCGCTGCACCGCAAGATCATCTTCCTGGAGGGGGAGACCGACGAGGGCCAGGTCGAGGTTGCCCTGCAGTGGAACTCCTCCTACCAGGAGTCGACCTTCAGCTTCGCCAACAACATCAACACCCACGAGGGGGGCACCCACCTGTCCGGCTTCCGCGCGGCGCTCACCCGGACGCTGAATGCGATCGCTCGCAACCGCAACCTGCTCAAGGAGAAGGACGAGAACCTCTCCGGCGAGGACGTGCGAGAGGGGCTGACCGCCGTGGTCTCGGTGAAGCTCGCGGACCCCCAGTTCGAGGGACAGACCAAGACCAAGCTCGGCAACCCCCCGATCGAGGGGCTGGTCAAGGAGGTCGTCAACCGGCAGCTCGGCGACTTCCTGGAGGAGCATCCGGCCGACGCCCGGCGCATCCTCTCCAAGGCAGTCGACGCGGCTCGCGCCCGCGAGGCGGCACGCAAGGCCCGCGACCTTACCCGGCGCAAGTCGGCGCTCGAGAACTCGATGCTGCCCGGCAAGCTCGCCGACTGCTCGGTCAAGGACCCGGCTCTCGCCGAGCTCTTCATCGTCGAGGGTGACTCCGCGGGCGGCTCCGCGAAGCAGGGCCGCGACCGCCACACCCAGGCGGTGCTCCCGCTGCGGGGCAAGATCATCAACGTCGAGAAGAGCCGGATCGACAAGGTCCTCTCCAACAACGAGATCCAGGCGCTGATCACGGCGATCGGCACCGGGGTCCACGACGAGTTCAAGGCCGACGACCTCCGCTACCACAAGGTCGTGCTGATGACCGACGCCGACGTCGACGGCGCCCACATCCGCACCCTGGTGCTGACCTTCCTCTACCGCCAGATGCCCGAGCTGATCGAGCAGGGCTACGTCTACATCGCCAAGCCGCCGCTCTACAAGGTGAAGAACGGCAGCAAGGACATCTACGTCGAGAGGGAGGGCGAGCTCGAGGAGCTCCTGCTCTCGGACAAGATCGACGACTTCCAGGTGATGGACTCGGCCGGCAAGCAGCGCAAGCTCTCGAAGCGGCGCTGGCAGGACTTCAAGCGCCATTTCAAGGCGGTCGAGGGCTGGTCCTCGACCCTGCGGGCGGAGTTCGGCCACGAGACGATCGACTTCATCTCGGACGCGCAGCTGCTGCAGTCCGGCGCCAAGACGATGGCGGCGGCCGCGAAGCTCTTCAAGGCCAAGGATCCGAAGGACCGGCCCTACGAGACCAAGCTGCTCGAGCAGAAGACGACCGGCCTCGTGGTCAAGGGCATCCATCGACGGAGCGGGCTGGCGCGCGATCACAAGCTGCCCAAGGCCCTCTTCGACTCACAGGGCTACAAGGAGCTCGTCGACGCCTACGCCAAGGTGGTGGAGGTGATGGGAAAGCCGCCCTTCGTGGTGGTCCTGGGCGAGCGGGAGGCTGAGGCGGAGAGCTTCTCGGAGTTCCGGCACGAGATCCTGGAGCTGGCTCGCCACGGCATCACGCTGTCTCGCTTCAAGGGCCTCGGTGAGATGAACGCCGAGCAGCTCCGCGAGACGACCATGGATCCGGAGACCAGGACCCTGCAGCGGGTCAGCATCGACGAGGCCGCCGCCGGCGGGCTCGACCTGACCTTCTCGGAGCTGATGGGCGACAAGGTCGAGGCTCGCCGCGAGTTCATCGAGCGCCATGCACGCGACGTCCGGTTCCTCGATGTGTAGGGGGGAGGTGATCGCGGATGGCTGACGGAGAGCAGACGTTGGACGAAGTGCTCCACGGCAACATCGAGGAGCGCGAGCTCGAGAAGGAGATGCGCACCTCCTATCTCGACTACGCGATGAGCGTGATCGTCGGGCGGGCCCTGCCCGACGTCCGGGACGGGCTCAAGCCGGTCCACCGCCGCGTGCTCTACGCGATGCACGACCTGGGCCTGCAGCCCAACCGGGCGTACAGGAAGTGCGCCTTCATCGTCGGCGAGGTGATGGGTAAGTACCACCCGCACGGCGACTCTGCGATCTACGAGACGCTGGTGCGGATGGCGCAGGACTTCTCGCTGCGCTATCCGCTCGTCGACGGGCAGGGGAACTTCGGATCGATCGACGACGACCCGCCGGCCGCGATGCGGTACACCGAGGCTCGCCTCGGCTCGCTCGCCACGGAGATGCTCCGCGACATCGACGCGGACACCGTCGACTTCGGTCCCAACTACGACGAGTCGACCCGCGAGCCGCTCCTGCTGCCGGCGCGCTTCCCGAACCTGCTGGTCAACGGCGCCGCCGGCATCGCGGTCGGGATGGCGACCAACATCCCGCCGCACAACCTGCGCGAGGTGATCGGCGCCGTCAACGCCTACATCGACGACCCGGAGATCGATCTGCGGGGCCTGATGAAGCACGTGAAGGGGCCCGACTTCCCGGGCGGCGGGACGATCATGGGAACACAGGGGATCCGCGACGCTTATCGCTCCGGTCGCGGCTCGATCCGTATCCGGGCCAAGGCGCACGTCGAGCCGCTCAAGGGCGGCAAGGACGCGATCGTCGTCACAGAGCTCCCGTTCATGGTCAAGAAGGGCGGCGAGGGCGGCCTGATCGCGAAGATCGCCGACCTCGTCCGCGACAAGAAGATCACCGGCATCTCGGACCTGCGGGACGAGTCGGACCGCAACGGCATGCGCCTGGTGATCGAGCTGAAGCGCGGAGGGGATCCGGCCCAGGTGGTCCTCAACCAGCTCTACAAGCGGACCGCGATGCAGCAGGCCTACGGCATCAACATGGTCGCGCTCGTCGACGGGGTACCGCGCACCCTCAGCCTCCGCGAGCTGGTCGAGCACTACGTCGGCCACCAGAAGGAGGTCATCACCCGCCGGACCCAGCACCAGCTCGCCCGGGCCGAGGCGCGCGCCCACATCCTCGAGGGACTGCTGGTCGCGCTGGACAACCTCGACGCGGTCATCAAGCTGATCCGCGGCTCCAAGGACCCGGACACGGCCCGCGACGGCCTGATCGACAAGTTCAGCCTCACCCGCGCGCAGGCGCAGGCGATCCTGGACATGCGGCTGCAGCGCCTCACCGCGCTCGAGGCCGACAAGATCAAGCAGGAGCACGCCGAGCTCACCAAGCTGATCAAGGAGCTGCGCGCGATCCTCGCGGACGAGAAGAAGGTTCTCGCCCTCGTCAGGACCGAGCTCTCGGAGGTCTCCGACCGGTATGGCGACGAGCGCCGGACCGAGATCACCGCCTCGGAGGGCGAGCTGGACATCGAGGACGTGATCGCCGACCAGCAGATGGTGGTCTCGATCACGGCCTCGGGCTATGCAAAGCGAACGCCGCTCGCCACCTACCGCCAGCAGCGTCGAGGCGGACGCGGTGTTCAGGGGATGAACATGAAGGAGGGCGACTACATCGAGCACCTCCACGTCTGCTCGACGCACGACTACCTCCTCTTCTTCACCAACCAGGGGAAGGTCTACCGCCTCAAGGTCTACGAGCTCCCGGAGGGGAGCCGGGCCTCGCGCGGCCGCGCCCTCGTCAACGTCCTGCCGCTGCGCGACAAGGAGCGGGTGATGGCCGTGATCCCGACCCGCGACTTCTCGGAGGGCAAGTACCTGGTCTTCGCAACGGCGCAGGGGATGGTCAAGAAGACCCCGTTCAAGGACTACGACACCCCGATCCGCGCCGACGGCATCATCGCGATCAAGATCCGCAAGGGCGATGAGCTCGTCCGCGTTCGGATGACCTCGGGCAAGGACGACATCCTGTTGGTCTCGAAGTCGGGTCACGGCGCGCGCTTCAACGAGAAGCTGGCACGGCCGATGGGCCGCGGCACCTCGGGAGTGAAGGGGATGAACGTCTCCGACAAGGGAAACCGGGTGCTCTCCCTGGACGTCGTCAGCAGCAAGGATTCGAAGGGGGAGCTCCTGGTCGTCACGGAGAACGGCTACGGCAAGCGAACCCTGATCGCCGAGTACCCCGTCAAGGGCCGCGGGACGAAGGGGGTCCTCACCGCCAAGCTGACCGCGAAGAAGGGCGGTCTCGCCGGCGCCCGCGTGGTGCGCGAGGGACAGGAGCTGCTCTTCATCTCACAGTCCGGGATGGTGCAGCGGACCTCGGTTTCCGGGATCTCACAGATGGGCCGCGCCACTCAGGGCGTCCGGGTGATGAACCTGAAATCCGGCGACCGCGTCAGCGCCGTCGCGCTGGTGGTCGAGTCGGAGAACGGCGACGGCAACGGCGCTTCGGCGCCGGCAGCCGCAATAGAGGATGAGACCCCAACGGCCACGACTGTCGCCGACGAGGCAGCCGCGGCCGAGGCCGCGGGCAATGGCGAGGCGAGGGTGACCAAGGCGCCGCGCCGCAGCACCTCGAGCGCGAACGCGCCGGCCAAGGGCAAGGCGAAGCCCAGGAAGCCGGCGGCGAAGCCCAAGCCGAAGACGTCGGCGGCGAAGCGGAAGGCGAGCTCCGCGGGCCGCGCCAAGCCGAAGGTGAAGCCGAAGCACACCGCGACCGCGAAGCAGCGGGCCGAGTCCGAGCGCAAGAAGCGCCGGAAGTAGGGCCGGCGTTACGCGGCGAGCAGGTAAGGCTCCCAGGCCGCCGGGGTCCGGGGCGCGGCGATCCGGATGAAGACCGTCGGGCCCGGCGGGCGCGGGTTTCGCTTTGGGTGCATGCGGATCTCCTGCGGCAGGCGGTTGCCCTTCTTGCGGTTGCAGGGCGCGCAGGAGGCGACGATGTTCTCCCAGACCGACTCGCCGCCGCGGCTCCGCGGGATGACATGGTCGACGGTCAGGCTCGGCCTGCCCGAGCCGCAGTACTGGCAGGTCCAGCCGTCGCGGGCGAGCACGGCCTTGCGGGTGATGCGCCTGCGATGGATGTCGCGGGGGACGCGGACGAAGGTGATCAGCCGGATCACCTCGGGGCGGTCAACGCGCATCGTCTCCGAGCGGAGCACACCCTCGCCGTGCTCCAGCACCTCGGCCTTCTCCTTGAGGATCAGGACGAGCGCCCGGCGGACGGTGCAGACGTTGAGCGGCTCGTAGCTCGCGTTCAGGACCAGGACCCGCCCCCGCGTCAGGCGGCGGGCGGCGGCTACCGCTACCTCGCCGTCGGCCTCCGCATCATGGGCGGAATCGTGGCCGTTCAGGCGTGCAGCCGAGTGGCCGTTGAGTCCGGCGGTGGCGTGGCCGTTCTGCGATTCACGGCCTCCCACCGGCACGTACGCCTCGTGCGCGGAAGCCCCGATGCCCATAACCCGCGCAATTGTAGAGGAGGGCCAACCTGACTCAGGCCCGTCGCCTTGCGCGCTACCCGGGGACCCCGGGCGGGGCCGCGATCGGCCAGCTGCCCAGCAAACGGACCGATTCCGCCTTCGAGCGCAGGGCCTCAACCGCGGAG
This sequence comes from Solirubrobacterales bacterium, assembly GCA_036505735.1. Classification (GTDB taxonomy): domain Bacteria; phylum Actinomycetota; class Thermoleophilia; order Solirubrobacterales; family 70-9; genus DASUPK01. The sequence continues at coordinate 7,482 of DASXSZ010000141.1, read as the reverse complement.
ACGAGCGGCTGATCGCCGGCAGCACCCTCGACGTCGAGGAAGAACTGATAGCGGCCCAGACCCCGGCGGAGCGGCCTGGATTCGATCCGGGTGAGGTTGACGTCACGCTCCGAGAAGACCTGGAGGGCCTCGACCAAAGCGCCGGGATGGTCCTCGCCCAGCTCCGAGAAGACCAGCGACGTTCGCCAGGGGCCCGAGCCGGAGGGCGTGGTTCCCGCCGGCGCCACCCAGACGAAGCGGGTGATGTTGTCCGCCTCGTCCTCGACGCCGTGCCGGAGCACGGCCGCCCCGTAGAGGTCGGCCGCCGACTCCGCGCCGAGGGCGGCCCAGAGCTGGTCCCCCTCCGCGACCGTCCTGACCGCCTCGGCGGTGCTGGGCGCAGCCCGCACCTCGGCCTGAGGCAGGTGCTCGCGGATGAAGCGCGCGCACTGGGCGCTCGCCTGAGGATGCGAGACCACGACCTCGATCCGGTCGAGGGGCATCTGATCCCGCGCGATCAGGCAGTGGCGGATCGGCAGGTCGTACTCACCAACCAGCGTGACGCCGTCCGCGTCGAAGGCGAGCGTGTCGAGGGTGGCGGTGACCGCCCCCTCGATGGAGTTCTCGAACGGCACCAGGGCTCGGTCCGCATCGCCCTGACGCACGGCGATGATTGCGTCGGCCACCGTGGCGGCGGGCACCGCATCGACCTCGTCGTCCCCAACGGCGGCCCTGAGAGCGTCCTCGCTGAAGGTCCCCCTGGGGCCCAGGTACGCGATCCGCACCGCTAGGGCGAGGTGCGAGGGCAAAGTGCGACGGGGCGCCGCCAGCCGCGACCCGTTTGATTCAGGCGCAACCCGTTTGATGAAGTGCCCATCACGATCCGAAGACGACCGTGTAGGTGGACTGGTTGTTGGAGGTGACCTGCTCGCCCGGAACCGGCTGCACGACGACCTCGAGGGTGGCATCGCTCCCGGGCGACGGCTTCGACGTGATCGGGATCTTGACGGTGCCGGCCTCGCCGGCACTCAGCGCGGGCAGCTGACCGTTGAGCTCGTGGCCGGCCAGCGTGGCGACCACGCTGATCCCCGTCTCGTCGCTGTCTCCGGAGTTCTGGACCTGGATGGCGATCTCCGTCGAGCCGCTCGGCACCGTCGTCGTCGTGTCCGGGGTCAGGGTGGTGCCGCCGACGGTGGTCCCCAGCAGCTGCAGGCCGTGCGTGCCCCCGGTCGTCGGGGCGACCCCGGTGATCCCATTGAGCTTCGTGACCAGAGTGGTCTGGTCGAGGAAGTCGGTGGCGTTGGCGGGCATGAAGGTCCCGGCCGGCAGAGCCGGGGCGTCCACGTTCTCGTCCTGGAGCACCTTCTTGATGTCCGGCGCGCCGATCTGCGTCCAGAGCACGTCGCTGGCGTAGAGCGATCCCATCGCCTTGCTGATCGTCGAGATGGCATTGCTCGTCTGCGTGCGCGCCGTCGCCTGACCGACGTTCTCTGCGATCGAGCTGAGGGCGTCACGGCGCAGGGTGAGGGCGAGGATGGCCGCGCTCTGGGCGTCGTGCATCTGCCCCGGCACATCGATGCTGTGGGCGCGGTCGAGCAACGTCGCGGAGTTGTCCCGCTGGGCCAGCACCTGATTCTTCACGTCGAGCGAGCTCGAGCCGCTGGGGCTGTTGAGCAACTCGAAGAAGTCCTTGCCGCCCTGCTCGGACTGCTGCATGATCGTTGCCACATTCGAGGTGTAGTTGCGCAGTGCACGGTCCGACCGCGCCTCGAGGCAGCCGCGGATCCCGATCACGATCAGGATCAGGAATGCCAGGCCGACGCCGACGCCGATCAGGCGTCGGACCAGATACTGCTGGCGCCGCCGCTGAGGCCCCCCGACCCTGCGCCTCGGACGTTCCGGCTCTTCGGCGACGACCTGGTCGTCTTGTTCCTCATCGAGGAATGCCAAACCGCGCCAGAGTATGAACAGGGGGGGCGACACATGCCGCCGAGGCCGCAGGAAGAGGGGTTTCGAGCCCGAACTTAAAGTAGCCATGGTCGGAGAACGAATCCTGGGCAGATTCCGGGTCGAGGCCCGGATCGGAAGCGGGGGCTTCGGCACCGTCTACCGCGCCTGGGACGAACGGCTGCAGAGGCCCGTCGCCGTCAAGGTGATCGACCGCGACCACGGCGCCCCGCGGGTGACGCGAGAGGCCCAGGCAGTCGCCCGTCTCGCGCATCGCAACATCGCGACGTTGTACGAGCTCGCCAGCGACGGTAACCGAGCGGTGCTCGTGTCTGAGCTGATCGAGGGCGAGACCCTGCGCGCGCTCGGACGGCGCGGCGAGCTCACCGATCGCCTCGTCGCCCGGGTCGGCGCCGACTCGGCGGCGGCTCTCACCCACGCCCACCGGGCCGGCGTGGTCCATCGCGACGTGAAGCCCGAGAACATCCTGGTCGGCCCCGGCGGGGAGGCCAAGCTCGTCGACTTCGGAATCGCCCGGATCGCCGGAGAGCGCACGCTCACGGCCACCGGTGCCGTGGTCGGCACCCTGGCCTACATGGCGCCGGAGCAGGCCGACGGCCTCCGTCCCGGGCCCGCCGCCGACGTCTACTCCCTCGCACTGACGTTGTACGAGTGCCTCTGCGGCGAGCACCCGTTGCTTCGCGGCGGTCCTGCGGCGACCGCCCGCGCCATCGGCGAGCCGATCGCGCCGCTGTCGGCCGTCCGGCCGGAGCTCCCGGCGGGGATGACCGATGCGATCGACGCCTCGCTCGACCCCGATCCGGAGCTTCGCCCCCTGGCGTCCGAGCTCGAGTCCGCGCTGGCCGCCCACGCCGGGGATCTCGATGGGGACCCCCTGCCGGCGGTCGCCGGGCCGGACGGCGAGCCGGCCCTTCCCGCCAGGCCCAGACCCAACCTCACCCGGCTTGCCCCCGGCATCGGCGTCGCGGCGCTCGGACTGGCCGCGCTGATCGCGACCGGAGCACCGTTCCCGATCGTGCTCGCGGCGCTCGTCCCGGGCGTGCTGGCGATTGGCCGCCCGCGCCCCGCCTTTGCGCTGCAGCTCGCGCTCACCCTGCTCTGGCTCGTGATCGGCGCGGGTGAGCCGGGGGTCGCCGCGCTGGTCGTCGTCCTCGGCGCGCCGCTGCTCGTCCCGGCGATCGATCCGGAGGCGATCGCGCTGCCGGGTCTCGCCCCGATCCTGGGGCTGGCGGGCCTCGGCCCGGTCTATCCGGCCCTCGCCGGGCTCACCCGCGGCGCCGCCGGGCGGGCGCTCCTCGGGGGCCTCGGGTACGTCTGGCTGGCGGCCTGGGAGGAGATCGCCCACCGCACCCTTCTCTTCGGGCCCGTCGCCGACCCCCCGGCGCACTGGACCCAGTCGGCGGGGACCGGCCTCAGCGACGTGGTCGCCCCACTCCTCGACGGCTCCGTGATCGGGGCCGCGGGGGTTTTCGCGGCGGCGGCACTGATCCTGCCGGTGCTGATTCGGGGACGCGCGCCGGTCCTCGATGCCCTCGGCGCTCTGATCTGGGCGGCCGGGCTGATCACGGCCCTCCGCCTGATGGCTGGCGGCACCAGCCCGCCGGGACTCCTCTTCGGCGCGCTGGTAGCGGGCGTCGTTGCCGCTCTGCTCTCCCGACGGGCACAAAGCGGTCGTCTGACCCCTTCGGCATCAGTCGCGACCGCTGGCGGCCGCCCCACACAAGTCGCTTCGGGCTTCGCCCTTCGCTCCGAGGTAGAGCGGCCTGGCGGTCGCTAGGGCACTAGCATTTCGCAGCGGCTCACCCCGAGCCGCCGGCCAACACACCGATCCCAGGAGTCTCCGATCAGCGTTCTGCGCAACCTTGAAGCCCGGATAGAGGGCCTCGTCGAGGGTGTCTTCAGCCGCGCCTTCAGCTCCGGCGTGCAGCCGGTCGAGATCGCCCGCAAGCTCGCCAAGGAGATGGACGCGCACAAGACCGCCTCCGTGCAGCGGGTCTACGTGCCCAACGAGTACACGGTCTGGCTCTGTCCCGACGACTACGAGCGCTTCAAGGACTACGAGTCCTCGCTGGCTCAGGAGCTCAGCGGCCACCTGTTGGAGCACGCCCGCCACCACGACTACGACCTGCTCACACGACCCGTGGTCAACCTGGATCAGGACGAGCGCCTGCGGCTGGGCGAGTTCGGGATCCAGACCCGCCTGGTGCGGCCCCCGCAGCGCCAGGGCGCCGAGCCGTCGCAGGGCGAGCACGGCCACACCATGGTCTACTCGGCGACCCAGGCACAGAAGGCGCGCTCCAAGCGCCGCCCGGATGCCGCCTACTCGGAGACCCGCGCGATCGTCTCCGTGGACGACCGGCGGTACGTGCTGGATGGCCCGACCGCGACGTTGGGGCGCTCCAAGGAGTGCGACTGCATCATCGACGACCCGAACATCTCGAGGCGGCACGCCGAGCTGCGCCGCTCGAGCGTGGGGGACTGGCAGATCGTGGACCTGAAGTCGACCAACGGGGTCAAGGTCAACGGTCGCCGCGTTGCAAACGCCCGCCTGTCTCCGGGCGACGAGATCACCCTGGGAACCAAGGTCTTCGCCTTCGACATCGAGCAGTGAACGACCTCGAGCCGCTAGCGGTGGCGCTCAAGTTCGGCTTCCTGGCCGTGCTCTACCTCTTCCTGCTCTGGGTCACCCGCATGGCGCTTCGCGATCTGCGAGGCACGGCCTCCCCAGGCTTCGAGACCGGCTACCACGACGTCCACGGGGGCGAGGTGGGGGCGACGGACGCCTTCCTGGTGGTCCTGCAGGGGGGCGGCCTGCCCGAGGGGGAGCACTTCGACCTCTTCGGAGGGGTTTCGCTCGGGCGCTCCGCCGACGCCGACATCCGGCTCGACGATCGGTATGCATCCGGCATCCACGCGCGCGTCTTCAACCGATCGGGGGCATATTTCGTCGAGGACATGAACTCGACCAACGGCACCCTCCTCAATTCGCGCGATCTGCACGGGGAGGCCGAGCTCACCCCGGGTGACGTGATCCGTATCGGCGACACTGAGCTGCGCTTCGAGGTCTCCTGATGCTCAAGGTCGCGGAAGAGGCCCACAAGACCGACACCGGCCGCCAGCGCCATGCGAACGAGGACTCCTACTTCGCCCGGGCTCCGCTGTTCGCGGTGGCCGATGGGATGGGCGGCGCCCAGGCCGGCGAGGTCGCCTCCCGGATCGCGGCGGGGGCCTTCGAGCATGGACGTGTCTCGAAGCAGGCACCGGCCGAGGGACAGCTGGAGGAGATCGCGCAGGAGGCCAATCGCGAGATCCACAAGCTGGCGCAGGAGGACTCCTCACGCGCCGGGATGGGCACCACCCTGACGGCGGCGATGGTGCGCGACGACGAGGTCGCCCTCGGCCACGTCGGTGACAGCCGCGCCTACGTGCTCCGCGACGGGCAGCTCAAGCGCCTCACCAAGGACCACTCCCTCGTAGAGGAGCTGCGGCGCCAGGGCCGATTGACGGAGGAGCAGGCCGAGGAGCACCCGCAGCGATCGATCATCACCCGCGCCCTGGGGCCGGAGCCCAGTGTCAACGTCGACACCATGACGTTCCCCGCCCGCGACGGCGACGTCTTCCTGCTCTGCAGCGACGGCCTTACGACGATGATCTCGGACGAGCAGATCCGCGAGATCCTGGTCTCCTCGAAGAACCTGCGGAGCGCCGTCAACAGGCTCGTTGACGCCGCGAACCGCGGCGGCGGCCGCGACAACATCACCGCGGTCGCCTTCCGGCTCGCCGACGCCGAGGCGGCGCAGGAGGAGGAAGGGGCGACCCTGATCGCCCGCACCGCGGAGCAGGCCGGCCTCACCGGTGAGCGGGTGCGGGCCGCGACCGACAGGCTCCGGGGCCGCGGCCCGATGCCCGCTCCGTCCAGGCGCAGGCGCGCGCTGAAGTGGGTGGCCGCCGCGGCGGCGATCGTCGTCGTGGTCGGAGGCGCGTTCCTGCTCGCGCGCTCGGTGTACTTCCTCGGCACCGATGATCAGGGCGACGTCGCGCTCTATCGCGGGCTCCCGTACCGGCTCCCGCTCGGGATCAGCCTCTACTCGAAGCAGTACTCGATCCCGGTGCAGGAGGGCACGCTGTCAGAGGAGCGACAGAAGGCGGTCACCGGCCATGAGCTGCGCGGGAAGGGAGACGCGACCGACCTGGTCGACGACATCAAGCTGAGGCCGACGGAGGGACTTCCGCCGCCGCCGGCGCCGCCGGCCAACAAGAAGAAGAAATCCGGGGCCGCCAAGAAGCAGGAGCAGGCGCAGAAGAGTTGAGCGCGCGTACCCGCGAGCTGTTCGCCCTGATCCCGGTCGCCCTGCTGGTCACGGCCGGGTTCACCGCCGTGCTGATCACGAATTCGGACCAGCTCGGCAACCTGAGCGTCCTCTACGGCGCGTACTTCCTGGCGCTCTGCGTCGCCACCCACATCGTCATCCGGATCCGGCTGCCCGACGCCGACCCCTTCCTGTTCCCGCTGGTGGCGCTGCTGGCCGCCTTCGGGCTGGTGATGCTCTACCGGCTCGACGAGGGGTTGGCCCGCGACCAGGCCAACTGGTTCGTGCTCGGCCTGGTCCTCTTCTCGGCGACGATCATCTTCCTGCGCGACTACGAGGCGCTCGAGCGCTACCGCTACCTGATCGCGCTGATCGGGATCGTGCTGCTGATCCTGCCGCGGTTCGCGGGCCACCCCACCAATGACGCCTATCTGGCGATCACGGCGGGACCCGTCACCTTCCAGCCCACCGAACTGGCCAAGATCTGCATCGTCGTCTTCCTGGCGAGCTACCTGAACGAGCACCGTGAGGTGCTGGTGGTGGGCGCTCGCAGCTTCGCTGGGATCGTCCTGCCGCCGCTCAAGCATCTCGGTCCGCTGCTGGTCGTCTGGGGCGCCGCGATGGTCCTGCTGGTCTTCATCCGGGACCTGGGCAGCTCCGTGATGTTCTTCGGTGCCTTCCTGGCGCTGATCTACGTGGCCACCGCGCGAATCTCGTTCGTGATCATCGGCCTCGCGATGTTCGTGCTGGGCGCCTGGTTCTTCGCCCACACCGCCGCCCACATCCAGCAGCGCTTCGACATCTGGCTCGACCCGTTTCACGACTCAAGCGGCAGCGGCTACCAGCTCTCCCAGTCCATCTTCGCGCAGGCGGACGGCGGCCTATTCGGACGCGGCCTGGGGGACTCGCTCGTCCAGCTCCCGGCCTGCCACGGGGATTTTCCCGACAAGTGCGCGATCCTGCCCGCGCCACACACCGACTTCATCTACGCGGTGATCGTCGATGAGCTCGGACTCTTCGGCGGCGCCGCCGTGGTCCTGATCTACGCGCTGATCGCGGAGCGCGGCTTCAAGACGGCGATCCTCGCCGAGGACGGCTTCTCGAAGCTGCTCGCCACCGGCCTGACCGCGATCTTCGCCCTGCAGGCGTTCGTGATCATCGGCGGAGTCACGCGGGTGATCCCCCTGACCGGCGTCACCCTGCCGTTCATCTCCTACGGGGGCAG
>DASXSZ010000140.1:0-3779 GCA_036505735.1 Solirubrobacterales bacterium | reverse complement strand
TCGGCAAGGATCTGCAGGCGGGTGCGCCAGGCGATAATGGCCGCGCGCTGCTCGTTCTGGAAGTGCGGCAGGTCCTCGAAGTCGCGCTCGCGGAGCGCCGCCACGAGCGCGCTCAGGTAGGTGTCCTGGAGGACGAAGGTGTGGGCGTAGGCGTCGTGCGCCGCTCGCAGCTCGTCCGGGACGGACTCGAGAGCCGCGATCCGCACCGCGTAGCCCGCAGCCCCTCGCTCGATCCGGCCCAGGCGCCGTCTCGCCTGGGCGACCGTCAGATCCCCGTCACTGTAGCCCTCCAGGATCGGGTCGGCGCGGTCCAGTAGCTCGTTGATCCCGAGCCTGATCGGCTGCACCTTCGCGACGTAGTCCTCGAGCGCCTGACGGCGATCCGCCGTGGTGGTGTCGGCGCCGCAGCCGATCAGGACCAGCCCCACGGCAGCGGCGGTCAGCAGGGCCGCGAGCTTCCGCCTCATCGGCGCACCGCCGAGACGACCCGACCGACCATGGCGATGCCGATGCCCGCGAAACCGGGTCGAGTGTTGATCATCGCGGCGGCTCCCTGCCCTCCAGCAGGTAGCGGACGAGATGAAGCGCGACGACGACCGAGCGCTCGCGAACGTCGGTCCTGTTGCCCGGCAGGATCGGGTCGCGCGCCAGCACCTCGCCGGCACGATTTTTGACGCAGAAGCAGACGTAGCCAACCGGCTTCTCCTCGGTGCCTCCGTCGGGACCGGCGACGCCGGTGACAGCGCAGGCGACGTCCGCGCCGAAGCGCCCCAGTGCCCCGTCAGCCATCGCCTCGGCGACCTCGGGCGAAACGGCGCCGTGTCTGGAGATCAGAGCGGGGTCGACGCCGAGCAGATCGGCCTTTGCCTCGTTCGAGTAGGCGACGACGCCCCCGGCGAACCACTCCGAGGATCCCGGCCGGAGGGTCAGCCGACCGGCGAGCAGGCCGCCGGTGCACGATTCGGCCACCGCGATGGTTCGATTGCCGAGCAGCCGGAAGACGACCTCCTCGATCGATTCGCCGCTCTCCGTGTAGGTGAACTGCCCGAGACGCTCCGCCAAGCCTGCACGCAGGGCCTCCGCCGCACCCTCGTCGCCCGGGCGATGGCGGACATCCGTGACCAGCTCGCTTCCCCGCAGGCAGGTCGTCACCTCGAGCCGGTCGAGGTCCACTCCGTCGTCCTGGATCTCGCGCAGCGCCTTGGCCAGCTCGGACTCGGGAATTCCGAACATCCGGATCGACATCGTCCGGTAGGGCTCCGCGCGGCCGAGCACCTCCTCGGCGGCCCGCACGGCGAGCGCGCGCGGCCACATCTCCTGCAGCTCCCGCGGTGGGCCTGGCAGGACGATCACGACCTGCCCATCGGCGGGGACCACCAGGCCGGGGGCGGTCCCGGCGGGATCGATCGCCGTGGCTCCCTCAGGCACTAACGCCTGCTTGCGGTTCGCCTCCCTGACCGCCTCCGGATCGAAGCGCAGCCGGCGCGCGTAGCGGGCGATGATCTGGGCGATCTTCTCCTCCATCTCGGTGTCGAGCACCAGCGGCCGGCCGGCGAACCGCCCGACGATCTCGGCGGTCAGGTCGTCAGCCGTGGGCCCCAGGCCGCCGCTGGTGACGATCAGGTCAAGGCCGTCGTCGCGCATGTGCCGGAGTGCTCCCTCGAGGTCCTCCGGCCGATCACCGACCACCGTGATCTCGGCGACCTCGACCCCGAGGTCGGCCAGCCGTTCGGAGATCCAGGGGCCGTTGCGATCGCTGACGTAACCGCTCAGCACCTCGGTGCCGGTGACAAGTATCCCCGCACGCACGCTCATGCGGACATTCTCTCGAAGCGGAGACATGAACCTTTTGGGGGTCTATAGACCCCAAACCCTCCAGAACCCGCGGCAGCTACTCGCGATCCAGGGGAGCGACCACGGCCTCCGCCCCCTGTTGCCCAGCCGGTTCTGACGCCGCCCCACCTCTGCCCAAGACCCTCGGCAGGTCCGCGATCGAGACCAGGACCTGGCGCGGCTTCGAGCCCTCGTATCCGGAGATGATCCCCCGCCGCTCGAGCATGTCGATCAGGCGGCCGGCCCGGGTGTATCCGACCCGCAGCCGCCGCTGGATCATCGAGACCGAGGCCGTCCCGCTCTCCACCACCAGCTGTGCGGCCTGGTCCAGCAGGTCGTCCGAGTCCGGGTCGAAGTCGTCGTCGCCCCCACCCTCCTCTGGCGGAGGGGGAGCCGCCTCGAGCAACTCGTCGGCGAAGTCCGGCTCGCCCTGGTTGGACCAGAACTCGGTGATCCTGGCGATCTCCGCCTCGGTGATGAAGGCGCCCTGGATCCGCTGCATCTTCGAGGTGCCCGCCGGGCGGAACAGCATGTCGCCCTGGCCGAGCAGCGTCTCCGCCCCGCCCTGGTCCAGGATCACCCGCGAGTCGACCTGCGAGGAGACCGCGAAGGCGATCCGCGCCGGGATATTGACCTTGATCGTCCCGGTGATGATGTCCGTCGAGGGGCGCTGGGTCGCCAGCAGGAGGTGGATGCCTACCGCCCGCGACTTCTGCGCCAGCCGGATGATCGCGTCCTCGACCTCGGCCGGGGCGACCATCATCAGGTCCGCGAGCTCATCGATCACGCAGAGGATGTGGGGCAGCGGTGCCTCGCCCTCCCGCTCGCGGACTCGGTTGAGCTCCGCCAGGTTCCGGGCCCGGGCCTGCTCCATGACGCCGTAGCGGCTCTCCATCTCGGCGATCAGGTTGTTGAGGACGTTGGCGGCGAGCCTCGGCGAGGTCACCACCGGCGTCAGGAGGTGCGGGATCTTCTCGTAGTGGTTGAGCTCGACCCGCTTCGGGTCGACCAGCACCAACCGCACCTCGTTGGGGGACGCGTGCAGGAGGATCGAGCTGAGGATCGCGTTGACGCTGCCCGACTTGCCCGATCCCGTGGTGCCCGCGATCAGGGCGTGCGGCATCTTCTGCAGATCGGTCCAGACGGCGCTGCCCGAGATGTCCTTGCCGAGCCAGGCGACGAGCGGCGAGGAGCCCTGCGGGCGGCCACCGTAGATGTCGCCGAGCCGGACCAGGCGGCGGCGCTGGTTCGGCACCTCCACGCCGACGGCCTGCTTGCCCGGAATCGGGGCCAGGATCCGGATGTCGGTCGAAGCCAGCGCGTAGGCCAGGTCGTCCTTCAGCTGGGTGATCTTCGAGACCTTGGTCCCGGGGGCCAGCTTGAGCTCGTAGCGGCTCACGTGGGGACCGGTGACGGTGCCCACGATCCGCGCCTCGACCCCGAAGTGGCCGAGCGCCTCGAGCAGCGTTCGAGCGACCTCCTCGTGGTCCCGCGTGTCCGGGCCCTTGTCGGGCTTGCCTCGCTCGAGCACCTGCTCCGCGTTGGGCGTCTGGTAGTCGATCTCCTCCGACTCGGTGACACCGCCGCGCTTCTCGCCCATCGGGGTCAGGGCCGGCGCGGGCTGCTCCTCGGATTCGGGCTCGCCTTCGTCCGCGAGCTCGCCCTCGGGCGCGTCCGCCTTGGCCACCCTGATCGCCTCGCTGTCGCCCTCGAGGTCCTCGAGCTCGCTGGTGTCGGGCTCGTCGGCGACCCGCACGGCCTCGTCGAAGTTCGCGACGCGCTCGGTCTCCTGCTCATCCTCACCGCCGACCAGCACCTGGAAGTCGTCTCCATCGGCCACCGGCTCCGGTGGCCCGAAGACGGGCTCGGTATCGGCGGGGGTGGTGTCGATCAGGTCGGGGTCCGTGCTGATCCGGCTCTCCTTGATCGCGGTCGCGAAGCCGACC
>DASXSZ010000139.1:0-14481 GCA_036505735.1 Solirubrobacterales bacterium | reverse complement strand
ACCCGCACCCAGTACCCGGGCGCCCAGCTCAACCTCTTCTTCATGGACTACGGCCACCAGCGCGGCCAGAACAAGGCCGCCGACACTGCCGTGCTGCGCACGCGCCAGGATGCGTGGTTCGACTACTACCTGAAGGGCGTCGGCCGCGCCCCTTCGTCAGGGCAGGTCGAGACGCTGACGAAGGTCTGCGGCAGCCCCTCCGACGGGCCCTACTTCGCGGCGAACTGGGCAAAGGTCGCCCCGGGCGAGGTCCGCTACGACTCGGCCGACGCTCAGACCATCGTTCCGGTCGCGGGCGATCCGACCGTCGGCCAGGCCTTCGACCCGATCACCGGGGGCGGCGCCTGCGCAACAGCCTCCGGTGCCGATCAACCCGGCACCGCCACCTATCGCCTGCCCGCTGCGTCGGGCTCCGGCTACACCGTGATGGGCTCGCCGACCGTCGTCGCCGACATCAACTCGCCGGGCCCGTTCTCGCAGGTCGCCGCCCGCCTCCTCGACGTCGCGCCCAACGGCACAGAGACGCTCGTCGCGCGCGCCCTCTATCGCCCGGACGTCAACGCCGGTTCCACCCCAACCCGTCAGGTCTTCCAGCTGCACGCGGACGGCTGGAAGTTCGCCGCCGGGCACGTCGCCAAGCTCGAGCTGCTGCCGAATGATGCGCCGTACGGCCGGGTCTCCAATGGCCAGCTGCCTGTCACGGTCTCGAACCTGCAGCTAAGGCTGCCGGTGCTCGAGAGGCCGAACGGCGGCGCGATCTCCTCGCCGGCGCCGAAGGTCGTCCCGCCCGGCTTCACGCTGGCGCGCGACTTCGCTAAGGCCCGCTAGCGCCTACGCGAGCCCGCAAGCTCCCCGAGGGTCTCGACCAGATCGCCCCTGAGCATGCGCCCGTCGACGAACGCCGTCGGGGTGCCCGTCACGCCGGCGCGGATCCCGCTGACGAAATCTCGCTCGATCCTCTCCCGGACCGGGTCGGAGCGGCTATCGACAAGGAACCGCTCGAGGTGGAGGCCGAAGCGCTCGGCCCTCTCCCAGAGGTGGGGATCGTCGACCCGGCCCCGGTCGGCGTAGAGGGAATCGCACATCTCCCAGAACGCGCCTTGGAGGCCGGCTGCCTCGGCCGCCGCGTGGAGGGCGGGTGCGCGCGGATGCTTCGAGGCCATCGGAAAGTGGCGGAAGCAGAGCCGCAGGGGCAGCTCCCGCAGCCGGGCCCAGCCTGCGGCGCAGTAGGGGCATGCGAAGTCGGCGTAGACGATCGCCTCCACCCCATGCCCCGTGACGTGGTCGTCGGCGCCGATCGGCGGCAGCGCTGCGCTGGTCAGCTCGCTCATCTGGCTGACGCTACAGCTGCGCGTTCCTTGCCCAGGGAACCCCCGGGGTCAGTCGCGCTGCTTTCGCAAGGCGACTTCATAGAGGGCGACGCCGGTCCGGCGTCCTGTGGCGTCGGCAACCGGAGGCGACATCGCGTTCAGCGCCTCGTCGCCCCGGCGCATGTCCTCCTCGGTCTCGTACAGCGTGATGCCAACGCCCTTTCCACCCTCGCGGTCGACCAGCATCCACATCTCCTTGGCGCGGTCGAGTCCCTCGGGCGGTGAGGACCAATTGGCCTCGACCTGACCCTTGACCGCCTCGACCGCCTCGTCAACGCGAACGGGATCTCCCTCGAAGCTTGCTATCCGTGCATACATGGCGCACTCCTCTCCGAGCAGATACTGGCTTGACTCTAGCCCGAGAGCGCGTCGAAGATCAGGTTGGCGCCTGGGATCTCGAGCGGCGTCGGCGAGGCGTAGGACCACCTCACCTCGCCGTCCTCGATCAGGACGAGCGAGCGGTTGGCGTGGCCGACCTGGTCGATCCAGGCACCGTACGCGCGGGACACCTCGCCCTTGGGGTTGAAGTCCGCGAGCAGAGGCATGGTCAGGCCGAGATGCTCGCGGAACGCGCGATGGCAATAGCTCGAGTCGACGCTGATCCCTACCAGGGCAGCGCCCTTCGATTCGATCTCTCCGAGCACCTCCTGATAGAGGCCGAGCTGGTCGGTGCACACCGGGCTGAAGTCGAGTGGATAAAAGACCAGCACGAGCTTGCGGCTCGCGAAGTCGGAGAGCGAGACCTCGTTTCCATCCTGATCCGGCAGCGAGAAGTCCGGTGCTTTCGTGCCGGCCTCGATCACGCGAATCGCCGGCGCTAGCGCCGCAGGCCGAGATCCGCGACCAGCGAGCGGTAGCGATCCAGGTCGCTCGACTCCAGGTAGCGGAGGATGCGGCGGCGCTTGCCGACCATCTTCAGCAGCCCGCGGCGGGAGTGATGATCCTTGCTGTGAGTGCGTAGATGGTCGGTGAGCTCGTTGATGCGCTCCGTGAGCAGGGCAACCTGTACCTCGGCGGAGCCGGTGTCGTCGCCGGAGCGGCCGTACTTGCCGATCAGCTCCTGCTTCCTGTCTTTGGTCAGCGGCATCGACGCAACAGGGTAGCGATCGAGCGCGAGCGCCTGTCAGGTGGATTCATGCCGCGCGATTCTCGTACCCGGCGCAGATCTGGCGTGCCTCGGCGACATCGCGATGCATCTGCGCGATCAGGTCCTCCACGCTCGGGAACCGCCGCTCCCCCCGCAGGCGGCTGACGAACGCCACCCGCAGGTTCCGCCCGTAGAGGTCGCCGTCGTAGTCGATCAGGAAAGACTCGATCAGCAGGCCCCTGCCGGTCTCGAAGGTCGGCCTGATGCCCACGTTGACCGCCGCCGGGTGGCCGTTGGCGAAGGCGGCGTAGACGCCGTGACCGGGCACGACCAGGCGGTCGTCCGGCACCAGGTTGGCGGTGGGGAAGCCGAGCTCCCTACCCCGCTGGTCGCCCTCGACCACCCTGCCCTCGACCATGAACGGGGCGCCGAGGCAGCGCATCGCCGCGTCGACCTCTCCGGCGGCCACCAGAGCCCGGACGCGGGTCGACGAGACGGTTTCTCCATCCACCTCGACCAGCGGGACGATGCGCGTTTCGAACTCGTGGTGCTCGGCGAGCATCTCCGGCGTTCCCTTCGCCCGCGTCCCGAAGCGGAAGTTCTCCCCCACCGAGACCTTCGTGGCACCGAGCTGCTCGACGAGGATGCTGGAGATGAACTCCTCGGCTGGGATCTTCATGAACTCCTCGTCGAAGGGGATCACCACCAGCTCGTCGACACCAAGACCGTCGATCACATCCCGTTTGACGTCGAACGGCATGATCAGCTTCGGCGCGGCTTCAGGGTTGATCACCGACAGCGGGTGCGGGTCGAAGGTGAGCACCGTGTCGGCCTTGTCGATCACCGCCCGGTGGCCGCGGTGGACGCCGTCGAAGACGCCGATCGCCACATGGCGGTCGCGCGCCTTCGCGTCGGGCAGCTTTGTCACCTGGATCGTCAAGTCAGGACCACCTCGGGCTGCAGATTCTCTCCATCCACGCGCGCGATCGCGATCAGCCTCCCCTCGTGGGTGAGCCGCACGTGCCTCGGCGGAACGTCGAAGGGCTCCATCACCGGTCGCCCGTGCCCCACGGCCGACGCCTCATCGTCATCGAGCATCCGCTCCGGGAGGAACGACATCAACTCCTCGACCGGGATCTCACGCGAGTCTCCGTCCGGCACGTGCAGGTCGTCGATCGCGGTACGGCGCAGCGACTCGCAGTAGGCGTCCGCCAGCGTCTCGATCAAGGTTCGAACGTAGGTGCCGCTCGAGCACTCGATCTCAAAGGTGGCCCGGTCGGCGTCCTGTTCGATCAGCTCGGCCCGATGGACCGTGACCCGCCGCGTCGGTGTCTCCACCGCCTCGCCGCGGTGCGCCTTGTGGTAGAGGCGCTCTCCGCCGACCTTGACGGCGGACGTCATCGGCACTCGCTGCTCGATCTCGCCGGTGGGCAGCTCGAGCCGCTCCGGGACGCGCCGGGTCTCGGTCAAGTCGCCGTCGGGATCCCCGGTCGACGAGCGCCAGCCGAGCCGGGCCGTCGCCCGGTATGTCTTCGGCAGCTCGAGCAGGTAGCGCTGCAGCCTCGTAGCGCGCCCCAGCAGGATCACCAACAGCCCGGTCGCGAAGGGATCGAGCGTGCCCGCATGGCCCACCTTGCACTCCCGCTCCCGCCTGATTCGGGCGACGACGTCGTGGGAGGTGACACCGGCCGGCTTGTCGACCAGCAGCCCGCGGGCGGGCGTCGACTCAGCTGTGCTCATCGCCCGGTTCAGGCCTTGAGCTGGGACTCGATCTCCCCGATCAGGAACTCCACGACCTGCTCGTAGGAGAGATCGGTGCCGAACCCGGCCGCCCGGCGATGCCCCCCGCCCCCGTGCAACCTGGCGATCGCCGAGACGTCGACGCGCCCGTCGGTCGACCGCATGCTCACCTTGCGGGCCGCCCGGTCGCTGTCGGCCAGATCGCGGACAACCGCCGCAACCACCGTCCCGTCGACGGTGCGCAGGTGGTCGATGACGCCCTCGGTGAGGGCTTCGCTCGCACCCGTCGTCGCGTAGTCATCGGCGGAGATGTAGGTGACGGCAAGCCGGCCGTCATCGCGCAGCTCGATTCCCTCGAGCGCGTGCGCGAGCAGCTTGAGCTTCTCGACCGGCGCGTGCTCGTATAGGCGCCGGTAGATCTCGTTGACATCCACCCCGGCCTCGATCAGCCCGGCCGCCATCCGGTGCGAGCGCGCATCGGTGTTCTCGTACATGAACTTGCCCGTGTCCGTCACCAGGGCGACGTAGAGGGCGTTGGCGATCTCGGGGGTCAGCTCCACGCCGAGCAACCCCGCCAGGTCGTAGACGATCTCGGCGGTGCACGAGGCGTCCACGTCGATCAGGTTGATCGTCCCGAAGCGGGTGTTGTCGTGGTGGTGATCGATGTTGATCATCTTGGTCCCGTCGGTGCGAAGGAAGTCGACGGGCATCCGGTCGATGTTGCCGCAGTCGAGGAAGATCACGACCCGGTCATTGATGTCCGCCGGTGGCTCGTGGAAGACCTCCTCGAGCGGCAGGAAGCGGTACTCGAGCGGCAGCGGGAACTCCTTGGCGGCGAGGAACATCACCGAGTCCTTGCCGAGCGCCTCGAGCATGCGGTGAGTGGCCAGCAGCGAGCCGAGCGCGTCGCCGTCCGGGTTCTCGTGGGTCGTCAGCAGGAACCGGTCACCGGCGCGAATCTCCCCCGCGACCAGGTCGAGGTCGCTGGTCAAAAGCTCGGTCGCGTCCGTCATTCGTCCCCGAGCAGACGGGAGATGCGGTCGCCGCGGTCCACACTCTCGTCGTATTCGAAGGTCAAGGTCGGCGTTCGCTTCATCCGCATCGCGCTTGCGATCTTCCCCTGCAGGAACCCGTGGGAGGACCGCAGGCCGGCCAGCGAGCTCTCCCGCTCCTCCTCCGAGCCGAGCACGCTGACGTAGACGCGCGCGGAGCGCAGGTCGGGTGAAGTGTCCACTTCGGTTACCGTCACGAATCCGATTCTCGGGTCCTTGAGCTCGGTCGCAATCGCATCCCCGAGGATCTCCTTGATCGCTTCGTTGACGCGCCGCATCCGGGCGGTCCCCATCGTCCGGCGACCATAACAGCCGAACGCAGACGGCCGTCAGGCCACCCTAATACAGCGACGGGGCCCACCAAAACGACACGGGTCAGCCGCGAATATCACGCAGACTGAGTAGGTCCCTCTCGAAGGAGCAGCCGTCCGGGCAGCGGCTCTCAATGAAGCGAACCAGCCCGTCGGCCCTATCGGAGATCTCACCGTCGCCGACCAGGGCGCAGAGCAGGGTCGCCCGCTGCCACTTGTCGTGGCCATCGATCTCCGCGACGGACGCTCCGAAGCGCTGCCGGATTCCGTCCTTGAGCGACTTCATCAGCTTGCGCTTGCCTTTCAGATCATGCGTCTCGCCGAAGTGCAGGCGAACCTCGATCAGGCAGACGAACGGGGTCACCCCCCCAAAGTACCGCGACTATTCGAGGGTCTTCTCGACCTGCTTGGTCTCGTAGAACTCGAGCACGTCGCCTTCCTTGATGTCGGCGAACCCCTCGAGCACGATGCCGCACTCCTGGCCCTCGTCGACCTCGGCGACGTCGTCCTTGAAGCGCCGCAGCGAGCCGACCTTGCCGCTCCAGACGATGGTGCCGTCGCGGACCAGCCGCGCTCTCGCGTTTCGGGTGACCTTGCCGTCGGTGACGAGGCAGCCGGCGATCGTGCCGACCCGTGAGGCCTTGAATGTCTGCTTGACCTCGGCCTGGCCGAGCGCCTCTTCGACTTCCTCGGGCTCCAGCAGGCCCTCCATCGCCGCGCGCAGGTCCTCGGTGACCTTGTAGATCACCGTGTAGGTGCGGATGTCGACGCCCTCGCGCTCGGCCGCCCGACGCGCCTCCGCCAGTGGCCGGACGTTGAAGCCGATGATCACGGCGTCGGAGGCGGAGGCCAGCATGACGTCGGACTCATTGATCCCGCCCGTCTGGGCGTGGATGATGTCGACCGCCACCTGCTCCTGCGGGACCTTGGCGATCTCGTCCTGCAGCGCCTCGAGGGACCCCGAGACGTCGGCCTTGAGGACGATGTTGAGCTCCTTGAGCTGCCCCTCGCTGGCCCGCTGGAAGACCTCCTCCAGGGTGACCTTGCGCGCCTGGCGCCGGGCGAGCTGCTCGGTCTTTAGCCGCGTCTCGCGCTCCTGCGCGAGGGCGCGGGCCTTGCGCTCGTTCTCGACCACCTGCACGTGCTCGCCGGCCTCGCAGACGCCGTCGAAGCCGAGGACCTCGACGGGCATGCCGGGGGTCGCCTCCTCGACCCGCTCGCCCTTGTCGTCGAGCATCGCTCGCACCTTGCCCCAGACCGGTCCGGCGACGACAGCGTCGCCGATCCGCAGCGTTCCCCGCTGGACGAGGACGCCCGTGACCGGACCGCGGCCGGGGTCGAGCCGAGACTCGACCACGGTGCCGGAGGCGGAGGCCTCCGGGTTGGCGGAGAGCTCCTCCAGCTCGGTGACCAGCAGGATCATCTCGAGCAGGTTGTCGAGGCCGTCCTTGGTCTTGGCGGAGACGTCGGCGTAGACGGTGTCGCCGCCCCACTCCTCGGGGTTCAGGTCCTGCTGGGCGAGCTCGGTGCGGACGCGATTCGGGTCGGCGCCGTCCTTGTCGATCTTGTTGACAGCGACCAGGATCGGGACGCCGGCTGCGCGAGCGTGGTCGATCGCCTCAACCGTCTGCGGCATGACGCCGTCGTCGGCCGCCACCACGATCACGGCCACGTCCGTGACCTTGGCGCCACGGGCGCGCATCGCGGTGAACGCCTCGTGGCCCGGGGTGTCGAGGAAGGTGAGCGTCTTGCCGTCGTGCTGCACCTGATAGGCGCCGATGTGCTGGGTGATGCCCCCGGCCTCGGCGGCCGCCACCTGGGTCTGGCGGATCGCGTCGAGCAGGGACGTCTTGCCGTGATCGACATGACCCATCACGGTCACCACGGGCGGTCGGTCCACCAGATCGGCCTCGTCGTCCTCTTCCGCGACGGGCTCCTCGACCTCCTCCTCGGCCGCGGTGACGATCTCGATCTTGCGGTCGAACTGCTTGGCGATCGACTCGACTGACTCGTCGGTGAGCGTCTGGGTGAGGGTCGCCATCTCACCCTCCTTCATCAAGGCCTTGATCACCTCGGCCGCGGAGAGGCCGAGGCTCTCGGCTACCTCCCGGACGGTGGCGCCGGAGTTGACCTTGATCGCCGGCTGCTCCTCTGGCTGCTTCAGCTCCTTGTCGCTGGGCTCCTCGAGCAGGGGCCTGCGGCGCCGACCCCCACGGCGGCGCGGTGGACGCGGCGGGGGCTGGGTCTTGGCGATGTGGTCGCGCCGGGCGGCCTGGGAGTCGATCACGACGCGGCGGCGGCGCTTGGCAGGGCCCTTCTTCGCCGAGGCGCTCGAGGCGCCATCGCCGCCCGAGGGCCTGGTGCCCGTCTCGGCGGCGCCGTCCCCCTGGGTCTTCGTAGGGGCAGCAGCCTTCGCGGCGGGTGGTGCCGTCTTGGTGTTGGCCGTGGACTTTGCGGGCGCGCTCTTGGTCTCGGTTGCGGTGGCCGAGGCGCCGTCGCCGGAGCCCTTCAGGGCGGCGAGCGCGTCGGACTCCTCAACGCTCGACTGCGCGGCCTTCGCCTCGACACCGGCAGCCTTGAGTGCAGCAAGGAGCTCCTTGCTGGTCATGCCCTGTGCCTTGGCGATCTCGTGTACGCGCTTCTTTGCCATCTCTACTCGCTCGGTTGCTCCTCCGCGGCCTTCACAGGCTCCTCGGGAGCGCCGCCGTCCCCGGACGGTTCCGGCTCCTCAGCCGGCTCATCTGATTCCTCCTCGACGGGCTCGTCCTCGGCCGGCTCCTCCGGCTCGTCCTCCTCGACCTCCGGCTCCTCTGGCTCCTCCGGCTCGTCCTCCTCGACCTCCGGCGCTTCCGCCCCCGCGCTCTCGTCGAACTGGCCATCTGCCTTCTCGACGATCGGCTTGACGGCCGCGTCGTCGGAGTCGGCATTCGCCAGCATCGCGACCTCCTCGTCGCTCAGCGGGCTCAGGACTGCAACCTGGTTGGTGCTGAAGCGCGCGAGCGCCTGATGCTGCGGCAGGCCGCAGAACTGCGAGCCCTGGAGGGCGGCGTTCGGGCAGCGGCGGCCCGTGGTCATCACGGCCATGCAGCGGCCGTCGGCGGCCTCCTCGCCCTCGTACTCGATGTCCTCCTCCTGCTGGGCGAACTCGGTCTCCGAGGTGATGTCGACCTTCCAGCCGGTCAACCTGGCCGCGAGGCGGGCGTTCTGCCCATCACGCCCGATCGCCAGCGAGAGCTGGTCGTCGGGGACGATCACCGTCGCCTCCTTGGTCTCGTCGTCGACGAGCACCTCGCGCACCCGCGCCGGCGAGAGCGCCTTGGCGACGAAGCGGGCGGGCTCCTCGTTGTAGGGGATGATGTCGATCTTCTCGCCGCGAAGCTCCGAGACGACCATGCGCACACGCGAGCCGCGCGGCCCGACGCACGCGCCGACCGGATCGACGCCGTCGGCGTGCGAGACCACGGCGATCTTCGATCGCCAGCCCGGTTCGCGGGCGACGCCGGTGATCTCGACCAGCTTGTCGGCGATCTCGGGCACCTCCAGCTCGAAGAGCTTCTTGATCAGCTCCGGGTTGCGGCGCGAGACGACGATGCTCGGGCCCTTCGTGTCGGCCGAGACGTCGGTGATCACCGCCTTGACCCGCATCCCGTGGTCGTAGCGCTCGTTGTAGACCTGCTCGGAGCGCGGCAGTAGCGCCTCGACCCGCTCGCGGAGCTGGACCAGCGTGTAGCGGTTGTCGGACTGCTGGATGATCCCGGTGACCAGCTCGCCGACGCGGTCCTTGTACTCCTCGAACATCATGCCGCGCTCGGCCTCGCGGATCCGCTGCAGGATGACCTGCTTGGCGGTCTGCGCAGCGATGCGGCCGAAGTCATCCGGGGTGACGTCCTGGGTCTGGATCTGGTCCGTGTAGGGCGCGAGCCGCTCGGGCTCCAGCTCGGGCTCCTCCGGCTCCCGCCTCTCGCCGGTCTCGGGATCGATCGTGGCGCGGGTGATCTCGATCTCCGGGATCGGCTCGCCGGCGGCCTCGGCCGCCTCGGCGGCCTGGATCTGATCCTCGAATTGCTCGTCGAGCAGGCGCTTTTCGAGGTCCTCGGGGACATTCAGCTCGTAGACGCGGAAGTCCGCGGTGCTGTGATCGAGCTCAACGCGGGCGTACTTGGCGGCGCCGGGGGTCTTCTTGTAGGCGGAGAGAAGGGCGTCCTGCAGGGCGTCCATCAGGGTGTCCGCCGCGATCCCCTTCTCCTGCTCGAGCATCTTGACGGCATCGACGATCTCCTGGGTCATCTCACCCCTCCATTCACTCCATTCGAATTGGGCAACAGGTTCGAGCGGCGGACCGCGGCGAACGGGATGGTCACCGCTCCCTCGGCCGCCTCGACGCTGACCTGGTTCTCGTCAGCACCCGCCAGACGCCCGGTGAAGGTGCGCCGTCCCTCGATCTCCTCGCTCGTCCGCACCCGGACCCTGCTCCCCACGAAGCGCCGGAAGTGGTCCGGCTTCGTCAGCGGCCGCTCGGGACCGGGCGAGGACACCTCCAGCGACCACGATTCGAGCAGGTCCCGCAAGAGGCCCGTTACCCGTTCGCAGAGCGCGATGTCGACGCCATCGGGCCTGTCGATCACCAGACGCAGGCGCTCCGAGGCGGGGCGCTCGAGGGCGAGCAGCTCGACGTGCGGCTCCTGATCCCTGAGCCGTGACTCGACGGTTTGCTGTATCTGCTGGAGTTCTGCGTCCATCTCTACGTCTCTCTGCGGGCCCAAAAAAAGGCGGGCGCTCGCCCACCTTTCGACACGCGATTCGGTGCGAAAAAAGGTTCCGGGGCGAGTATAGCCCCGGCTCTGCCACGCGCAAGACGTCCGGAGCGCGCCTAGACCTCGAGCATCACCGTGACCGGGCCATCGTTGATCAGCGCGACGCCCATGCAGGCGCCGAAGACGCCCTTCTTTGCGCCCGCCCGCTCGCAGAAGCGGTCATACAGCGGCTCGGCCTCGTCGCCTGTCGCTGCCTGCACGTAGCTCGGGCGGGTTCCCTTGCGCGTGTCCCCGTAGAGCGTGAACTGGCTGACGCAGAGGATCTCGCGATCGCCGAGCGACTCGTTCATCCGGCCCTCGGCGTCGTCGAATATGCGGAGCGCGCGGACCTTCTCCGCCAGGCGATCCGCCTCGGCCTTGGTGTCGTCGCGCGAGACGCCGAGCAGCACGAGCATCCCCGGGCCGATCTGCGCGACCCGCTCCCCCTCCACGTCGACAGCCGCCTGGCTGACGCGCTGGACCAACGCCCTCAAGTGCTCGCCGCGAGTCTCTCTCGATAGATGCGGTAGTCCCGCCGGTCCGGTCGCAGGTTCGACGCGAGCGCGAGGTGATGGCGCGCCCGCCGCGTCTGGCCGGTCTTGGTGAGCGCCCTGCCCAGGCAGAAGTGGGCGTAGTCGTTGACCGGATGGGTCTCGACGACGGCCTCGAACTCGGTCGCGGCCTCGGCGTAATGGCGGGTGCGAAACAGCGCGCGGCCGAGCGCCTCGCGGACGGAGCTCTTCTCGGGCGCCTGGCGGGCGGCCTCCTTGAGCGGCACGGTGGCCTCCTCGAAGTCGCCCTCCTCGAGCAGCTCCATCCCTCGTCGGTAGAGCGAGTACAGGGACTCGCCCCCCTGGGTCTGCTCGTCCTGGGCCATGAACCCAGTGTAAAAGGGGGCGCAAGTGGACCCGCCGGGACTAGTCGCGCTCAGCCCGTGGTGTCGCGGCTCCGGCCCTGATCGATTCGATTCGGTCGAGGATCGCGTCGGCGACGCGCTCCTTTGATGAGAGCGGTACGTGGTGCTCTCCCGATCGATCGACGATCACCACCTCGTTCTCGGCGCTCTCGAATCCGATCTCGGGGCGCGAGACATCGTTGAGGACGATCGCGTCCGCCCCTTTGCGCTCGAGCTTCTCGCGGGCTCTGTTCAGCCCGGCCTCAGTCTCCGCCGCAAACCCGACGATCGTCTGGTCCTCGCGCCGCCGCCCGGCGAGCGCAGCGAGGATGTCCTCGGTCGCCTCCAGGTCGAGCTCGAAGCCCCCTCGCCCCTCCCGGTGGATCTTCTCGCCGGCGGCCTTCTTCGGGCGGAAGTCGGCCGGTGCCGCCGCCATCACGAGCACGTCCGCGGAGTCGAATTCCCTGCCAAGCGCGGCAGCCAGCTCGGATGCCGTCTCGACGTCCACTCGCCTGACACCGGGTGGTGCCGGGAGCGCCACGTTCGCCGCGACGAGCGTCACCTCGGCCCCACGCCGCGCCGCGCCCGCCGCCAGCGCCAGGCCCATCCGCCCCGAGGAGCGGTTGCCGATGAAGCGCACCGGATCGATCGGCTCTCGAGTGCCTCCCGCCGAGACAAGGAAACGCAGACCGTCCCAGGGCCCACTCGGCCCGGGAACGGCGTGCTCGATCGCGTCGAGGAGGGCACGAGCCTCCGGCAGCCTCCCCAGCCCGTGCTCGCCCCGGGAGGCGAGCGCGCCCTCCTCGGGATCGATCACGGTGACCCCTCGCGCGCGCAGGGTTGCCAGGTTCGCCTGGGTGGCGGCGTCCCGATACATCCGGTCGTTCATCGCGGGAGCGACCAGCCGTGGCGCCGAGCAGGCGAGGAACGAGGTGGTGACCATCGAGTCAGCGATCCCCGCGGCCAGCTTGGCGACGGTGTTGGCGGAGGCGGGGGCGATCAGGTAGGCGTCCGCATTGGCGACCACCTCGAGGTGGCCGATCGGGTCGTGATCGGGCACCGGATCGCCCGGGAACGCACCCCGGGTCGGATCACGCTCGAACTCGTCGGTGAGCACGGGGGCGCCGACGATCCCCTCGAACGAGGCGGCGCCGACGAAGCGCTGCGCTGCCGGCGTCATCAGGACGCGGACGGCGTGTCCCTCCTTGGTGGCGAGGCGCGCCAGTTCCAGCGACTTGTAGGCCGCTATGCCGCCGCTCACCCCGAGCAGGATGCGGGCCATCGGACCCTCCTAGGCGCTAGGCCTTGTACTCGTACTTGAGCTTGCCCGCCGCCGTCTCCTCCAGGGCGATGGTGAGGTAGTTGCCGCTCGGGACCTCGACCATCGGCGGCGTGTACTCGCCGTAGGCGCCCTCGGAGAGGGAGTGGTAGTAGGCGTTGATCTGGCGGGCCCGCTTCGCTGCGACCAGGACGGCGGCGTAGTGGGTGTCGGCTTGCTCCAGAAGCTTGTCGACTCTTGGCTTGATCATCGTCAGGAGTGTAGTGACCCCGTCGGGGGCGCCGCCGGAGGTCCGGCGGAACTCGGGCGCCGCCATGCAAGGACGCAGGGAGGCCGCGTACTGGTAGTACGCGGCCTCCCGAGGACGCAGCAGGGCGGTGATCCGAGGCCGCCGGAACGCGGCGCCGCCTCCGGAGGGGTCACGAGGCCAGCTGGCTGCGGACGAGCTCCTCGAGCTCGGAGGCGGATTTCTGCACCTCGTCGTTCACGACCACGTGGGGGAACTCGCCCTGCGCCTCGAGCTCGATCTCGGCGGTGCGGAGCCGGCGGTCGATCGCATCGGCCGAGTCGGTGCCTCTGCCCTCGAGGCGCTCACGGAGCGCCGCCGGATGGGGCGGGGCGATGAAGATCTGCACGGCCTCCGGCATCGCCTCTCGCACCTGGCGAGCGCCCTGCACCTCGATCTCGAGGACGACGGAGCGGCCCTCCGCCAGCTGGCGCTCGACCTCCTCGCGCAGCGTTCCGTAGCGGTTGCCGCTGTAGCCGGCGTGCTCGAGAAACTCCCCGGCCTCGACCCGGCGGTCGAACTCATCAGGGGTGAGAAAGTGGTAGTCGCGCCCGGTCACCTCGCCCGGCCGGGGGTCGCGGGTGGTCGCGGAGACCGACAGCTCGAGCTCCGGCACCCGCTCGAGCAGGCGCTCGATCAGCGTCCCCTTCCCGACCCCGGACGGCCCGGTGATGACGAAGACCTTCCCCACGGCGAGACTGATCATGACCGCCGGGACGGCTGCGAAAAGCTCCTGAGCGGTCGCGTTACTTGCGCAGTTGTGCGACGAGTTCCGCCCGCTGGCGCTCCGAGAGGCCGCCGATCGTCTTGGACGGAGAGATCCTGCACTGGTTGAGGATCCGGTTGGTCTTCACCCGGCCGTACTTGGGAACGGCCATCAGCATGTCGATCACCTTGGCCGTCTGGACGTACTCGGGCGGGTCCATCAGGAGCGTCTGGATCTTGACCTTGTTGCCCTTCAGGTCACGCTTCAGCTGGGCCCGCTTCGACCGGATGTCGTTGGCCCTCCGCAGGGCCTCCATCCGCTGGTCCAGTGATCTCTCGGGGGCGGCGTTGGAGGACTGGACCGGGGCCTGCATCGGGGCGGCAGTATATCCGCGGCCGCGGGGCACGGAAAGGGGTTTCCGGGCTTTCCGAAAAAAACTCCCGTCTAACCGGAGTTCCGTGGCGACTCGCCGGCCAGCTCCGCGGCGATCCTCGATCCGGCGGCGGGGTCACGGAAGCTCTCTGTGCCAACGGCAACGATCCTTGCACCCGCTGCGAGCATCTCCGCGGCGTCGCGACCGCTCGAGACGCCCCCCATCGCGACCACCGGGATCGAGACCGAGGACGCCACGGCCCCGATCTGCGCAAGGGCGACTGCCCTGACGGCCGGGCCGGAGAGACCGCCGGTCCCGCCTCCGAGCCACGCGGATGCGGAGCCGGGAGCGATCGCGGCGCCGCGCAGCGTGTTGATCAGCGAGACGGCGTCGGCGCCGTGCTGCTCGGCGGCCGCAGCCACGTCCGCGGGCGACGCGCAATTGGGCGTGAGCTTGACGATCAGGGGCTTCGCGGTGTGCGGCCGAACCGCATCCAGGAGCCCTGAAACTTCCACCGGATCGGCGCCAAACATCAAACCGGTTTTGACGTTTGGGCAGGAGACGTTGAGCTCGATGGCTGTGACCTCGT
>DASXSZ010000138.1:0-4530 GCA_036505735.1 Solirubrobacterales bacterium | reverse complement strand
CGTCCAGCTCCGCCGGCGACGAGGGCGTCGCCGCGCTGAGCCCGAAGAGATCGGCCGCTCCTGATTGCTCCAGCCCAGCCGGTGTCCCCAAAAGGGCCTCGAACTCGTCCTCCGGCATCGCCTCGGCCTGCGGCAGGAAGTGGAAGATCCCGCCACCGGAGTTGTCGATCACGATGAGGCGCAGATCGGGGAGGTCGCGGGCCGCGGCGAGTCCGCCCAGGTCGTGGAAGAGCGCCAGGTCGCCGAGCACCGCCCAGGTGCGGCTGCCGCTGCCGCTCGCCAGGCCGGCCGCCGTCGAGACCAGCCCGTCGATCCCGTTGGCGCCGCGGTTGGAGGCGAACCGGACCCCCTCCGGGCCCGTGCGCAGGAACGCCTCGAGGTCGCGGACCGGCATGCTCGAGGCGGCGAGCACCGAGTCGCCGTCGCGAAGCGCCCGGACCAGGGCGAACCAGACTCCTGGCTCGCTGAGCTCTTCCAGGGCGCTGACCCGCTCGTCGACGGCTCCGCGAACCGCCCGCTCGGCGTCGAGCCATTCGGCCGCAAACGGTGAGCCGGCGACCGCGCTCGCGCCTGGGCGCAGCCGTGAGAGGCGTTCGCTGAGCGAACGGGCCATAGCGGTGGGATCCGCGCGCACGGTCGTCCCCGCCCGGCGTGTCGGCTCGCGCCACTCCCCGGTCGGATCGATGACGATCTGATCGAGGCCCTCGATCGCGGTCAGCCACTGCCGCAGCGGCTTGCTGGTCGGCAGGTCCCCGAAGCGGACGACCAGCTCCGGGCGGAGATCGGCTGGGTCGTCGCGGAGGATGGCGTTGTAGGCGGTGACCACCAGGGAGCGGTCGTGCGGTCCCCGGCGCAGCTGCGACGTCGGCTCGGCCAGGATCGGATAGCCGGCCGCGGCCGCCAGCGCCGCGATCGGCTCCGCGAGCCGCGGATCCGGCTGGCGCCCGGCCACGATCAGCCCGCGCGGCGCGGCCTCGATCCGCCCGGCGATGCGGTCGAGCAGGCCCTCGTCGGCCCGAAGCGTTGCGGGCGCGACGGCGTTGAGCGGCGCATCGACACGGCCCTCCAGGGCGAGGGGATCGATGGCTGTCACTTCTCCCTCCACCCGGATCGGCGCCAGCGGCTCGCGCCAGGGGACGTTCAGATGGACCGGACCGGGTCGCGGATCGCCGGCCGCCGTGGCGTAGGCGCGGCAGGCGACCGCGCGGAAGTGCAGCAACCCGTCGTCGTCCGCATCATGGGTGCCGACCTCGCAGAACCAGCGGACCGCATCGCCGTAGAGCTTGAGCTGGTCGATCGTCTGTCCCGCTCCGATGCCGCGCAGCTCAGGTGGCCGGTCCGCGGTCAGCACGATCATCGGCACGCCGGCCTCGTCGGCCTCGACGACCGATGGATGCAGGTTCGCCGCGGCGGACCCCGAGGTGCAGAGCACCGCCGCCGGCTTGCCCGTGGCGATCGCGTTTCCGAGGGCGAAGAAGCCAGCGCTGCGCTCGTCGAGGATCACCGTTACGTCGATTCCCGGCTCGCGCCAGAGAGCGACGGCCAGGGGCGTCGAGCGGGAACCCGGGGAGACGACCGCCCGGCGGACACCGCAGCGCGCAAGCTCCTCGACCATCGCGGAGGCGAGCGCGCTGTTGCGGTTGGCCGAATCCACCGCAGCGAACGGTAGATCAGTCGAGCCGCCGCGCCGCAAGCGCGTCTTCGTCGATCTGTACGCCGAGGCCGGGCCGTTCAATGAGATGGAGCCGGTCGCGCTCTGCGACCGCCCCGCTCCCGACCGACGCAGCGAAGAGCCGCTCGGTCGCGAGCCCGTGCGCGACTCCCGCGTCGCCCCCGCGCGCGCCGAGCGCCTGCACAGCATGCGCGGCTGCGGTGATCCCGACCGGTCCCTCGAGCGCGCTCGAGAGATAGGAGGGGATGACCGCCGCGATGTCGAGGGCCGCGCCGAGGCCGCCCACCTTGGCGACCTTGACCGCGGCCACATCACAGGCGTCGAGTTCCCGTGCCCGCCGGGCGTCGAACGGCGAGACCAGGCTCTCGTCGGCGGCGAGCCTTACCCGGATCCGGCTGCGCAGCTCCACCATCTGCTCGAAGGTGCCCACCGGCTGTTCGGCGAGCTCGATCCGATGGCGCGCCAGGGCCTCCAGCCGCTCGCCGGCCTGCCGAACGTCCCAGGTGCCGTTGGCGTCGATCCGTATCGAGATCTCGGGGCCGAGCGTCTGCCGCACGGTGGCGACCTGCGTGACATCGCCGGCCAGGCCGACCTTGAGCTTGAAGGTACGGAAGCCCTCGGCCGCCCAGATCTCCGCCATCGCCCGGGTCGCGGCCGGGTTGGCCGCGGGGAGCGTGGCATTGCAGACCACCGGGTGCGCCTCCGACGCGCCGAGGAGCTTCCAGACGGGATCACCGGACGCTTGTCCGGCGATGTCGTGGAGCGCGATGTCGACCGCGGCCAGGGCCTGTGCGGACGCTCCGCGATTGCGGCAGCGCGCGATCGCCGACCAGATCCGGCGAGGATCGAGGCCCCCGTCCAGGAGGGCCGGCCAGCAGCGATCCCTGATCTCGGCCGCGACCGCATCGATGCCGGGGCCGCCGCGCAGCGAGAGCGCCGCCGTCTCGCCCAGTCCCTCGAGGCCCTCGCCGCGGATCCGGACCAGGATCAGGTCCCGCTCGCGGAGCTCACCTCGGGCCGTCACGTAGGGCTCGCGAAACGGCAGCGAGTACGGGACGACCTCGATCTCCTCCAACCGCACGCGGCGATGCTACGAGCTCGCGGCGTCCTCCACCACGGGCCAGAAGATCGCCAGGGAGCCTTGCTGGGTGTCGCCGGCCATGATCGGGAAGGCGGAGACCTCGATTTCGTGGTCCTTGCCGGTAGCCGAGGTGATCCGCATCCGGGCGAAGTCGGGACGTCCCGATTGAACGGTGACCGCCAGCGGCAGCTCCTCCAGCTGCAGGTCACGGCCGCCCGGTTCGCGCGGCTTGAACCGCGTGCCCCAGGTTCCCGCCTCCATCGCCCCTGCCTCCTCGAAGCTGATGCCCAGCAGCTCGGCCGCGGGCTCGTTGAAGAAGACGAGCGTTCCCTCCCGATCGACGAGGAAGGATGCCGTGGTCAGCCGGCTGATCAGGCTCCGGGCCTCGATCATCTCGAGCGGCTGGGCCGCCTGCATACGGCCGACTCTAGCCCACGGACTCGTGGTGGCCAGGGTCTAGGCCGCGATCAGCAGCCCGGCCGAGACGGCCAGGCTGAAGGCGCCGAGGAGCGCCCCCGTGCCCGCGAGGGCGCCGTTGAGCGCAGGGCCGTCGGTGCGGGTCAGCACCGCTCGGGCCGGCTTCATTGCCATCGGGACGGAGATCAGTCCGAGCAGGGCCCACCAGGGGCCGCCGTTCGCCGCCACGGTGATCAGCAGGGCGAGAAATGCGACCGCGATCAGGGCCAGGTAGAGGCGACGGGCGCCATCCCGCCCGATCCGCACCGCCAGCGTCCGCTTGCCCGACCGCCGGTCGGTGTCGACGTCCCGCACGTTGTTGACCACCAGGATCGCCGTCGCAAGGCAGCCGACGGCTACCGAGAGCCCGAAGGGAAGCCAGTCGAGCCGCTCGAGCTGAACGTAGTAGGAGCCGTTCACGGCGACCAGCCCGAAGAACAGGAAGACGAAGAGCTCGCCCAGGCCCGCGTACCCGTACGGCCGCGGCCCGC
Organism: Solirubrobacterales bacterium; assembly: GCA_036505735.1. Classification (GTDB taxonomy): domain Bacteria; phylum Actinomycetota; class Thermoleophilia; order Solirubrobacterales; family 70-9; genus DASUPK01. Next base: position 830 of record DASXSZ010000138.1, on the reverse strand, counting down.
CGGTGTAGAGGACGCCGGCGGCGATCGAGGCCGCGCCGACCGCGATGATCAGCCAGCCCGCGAGGGTGGCGAGGTAGATCCCGGCGGCCACCGCCACCCCGAAGGCGAGCCAGGTGGCGATCAGCACGCTGCGCGGGGCGACCAGCCCCGTCGCAGTCACCCGCACCGGCCCGAGCCGGTCGACCGTGTCGGCGCCGCGCTTCGCGTCCGAGTAGTCGTTCGCCAGGTTGGTCCCGATCTGGATGAAGATCGAGCCGATCAGCGCGGCGATGAAGCCAGCGAGCCTGGGCAGAGACCCGTGATCCTCGATCGCGGCGGCTGTGCCGACGAGCACGGGTGCGATCGCCGCCGGCAGCGTCCGCGGACGCGCCGCCATCAGCCAGATCCTCAAGTCAGGGCCTCTTCGGGTACTTGGAGAAGTCCGGGCTGCGCCCCTGCTGGTACGCGTTCCGCCCCTCCTGACCCTCCTCGGTCATGTAGAAGAGCAGGGTTGCGTCGTGCGAGAGCTGCTGGATCCCGGCGAGCCCGTCCTCGGTGGCGTTGAAGCTCGCCTTGAGCAAGCGCAGCGAGAGGGGAGAGAGAGCCGCCATTTCCCGGCACCAGGCGACCGTCTCGCGCTCCAGCTCATCGAGCGGGACGACGGCGTTGACCAGACCCATGTCGAGCGCCTCCCGCGCGTCGTAGAGGCGGGAAAGGAACCAGATCTCCTTGGCCTTCTTCACCCCGACGTTGCGGGCCAGGAGGGAGGAGCCGAAGCCGCCGTCGAAGCTGCCTACTCGCGGCCCAGTCTGGCCGAAGACCGCGTTGTCGCCGGCGATCGTCAGGTCGCA
>DASXSZ010000137.1:0-8712 GCA_036505735.1 Solirubrobacterales bacterium | reverse complement strand
CTGACCCACGTCCCGCTCGGCACCGGCAACACCGAGCGCCTCATCCGCGCCATCGAGCTGCTGAAGCCGGAGGCTGCCGTGCTCACCCCGTCCTACGCCGCCTATCTGGCCGAGAACCACGACCTGCGCGAGTCAAGCGTGGCTCGCGTCCTCGTCGCCGGCGAGCCCGGCGGCGGCGAGCCCGCTTTCCGCGCCCAGCTCGAGCAGGGCTGGGGCGCGCGCGTCACGGAGGCGATGGGCATCGGCGACATCGGCGTCTCGCTCTGGGGCGAGTGCGAGCAGCAGGACGGGATGCACCTGGGCGCTCGCGGCTTCGTCCACCCGGAGCTGATCGACCCGGAGAGCGGCGACGCCCTGGAGATGGCCGACGGCACCACGGGCGAGCTGGTCCTCACCCACCTGCGGCATCGCGCCGCGCCGCTGCTCCGCTTCCGGACCCGCGACCACGTCGAGGTGCGTACCAGCCACTGCCCCTGCGGCCGCACCGGACCGCGCGTCCGTTGCATCGGGCGCACCGACGACATGCTGATCGTCCGGGGCGTCAACGTCTTCCCCTCGGCGATCCGCGAGGTGGTGAGCGGCTTCGCGCCCCGGGTGAGCGGACACATCCTGGTCAGGCCGACCGAGCCCGGCACCAAGCAGGAGCCGCCGCTTCCTGTCGCGGTCGAGCTGGCGGATGGGGAGGCACCCGACGCCGGGCTCGCTGGTGCGATTCGTGACAGACTGCGCGAGGTACTTGTTGTCGGCACAACCATCGAGCTGGTGCCGTGGGCGAGCCTCAACCGCAGCGAGTACAAGTCACAGCTGGTCGAGATGTAGGAGAGAGAGATGGCTGAGAACACGCTGAGCATCCTGAAGCCGAGCGTCAACAACCTCTCGGCTCGGGTCTTCGTCCGAGCCGCCGGGCTCGACTTCGACGAGGTCGACATGTGGGGGAACAAGGGCACCCCAGAGTTCCTGGCGAAGGACCCCGCGGACCTGACGCCACTCCTCGAGTGCGAGGGGCTGCCGAAGGGATCGCTCTGGGAGAGCTGCGCGATCATGCAGTACCTCTGCAACAAGCACGGCCTGGACCAGTTCTATCCGACCGATCCGGCCGAGCGGGCGATGCAGGACAGCGCGATGTTCTACTTGATCGGCACGCTCTACCCGCTGGTCGCGCGCGCCACCTACCCGACGCTGGGCTTCCCCCAATACGCAGGCGAGGCAGCGACGTCCGAGGCTGACGACGAGATCAAGGCCAAGGCGGCCAAGGAGGCCGCGGAGGCGATCGCGACCCCGCTGGAGGCCTTCCACGCCTTCTTCCTCGAGGGGCGCAAGTTCATCGGCGGCGACTCGCCGTCGATCGCCGACATCCGCCTGGCGGTGACGCTCGAGTTCCTGAAGGCGATCGATTACGCGTTCCCGGCCTGGTGCGAGGAGTACATGAGCGCGGTCGAGTCAGCGCTCGGCGACGCGTACTCCGAGCCGGCGACCGAGGTGCGCGAGTTCGTCGAGTCGATGAAGCAGGCGGCGTCCGGCACGGGGGCCGAAGCGACCGCCTGAGTTGTCCGCGCTGCTAGGCGGCGCGCTCGTACCGCAGCAGCCGGATCCCGTCCGGTCCGAGGGCCCGCTCGTCGGTCAGCTTCAGCTTGCGCCGATCGATGCCCCCGTCCGGGAAGAGCCGCTTGCCCTCACCGAGGATCTCGGGGAAGACCATCAGCCGCCACTCGTCGACCAGGTCGTTCTCGAGCAATGTCCTGATCAGCTTGGCTGAGCCGGCGATCAGGATGTCGCCCTCGTACCGGTCCTTGAGCTTCGCGACCTCCTCGGGGACGTTGTCGGAGATCACCGTGGTGTTCTCCCAGCTCGGGTCCTTGATCGTGGTGGACACGACGTACTTGGGCATGCTGTTCATCTTGTCGGCGAAGCCCTGCTCGTCCTCCATCGTCGGCCAGGCCTCGGCGAAGCCCTCGTAGGTGATGCGGCCGAGCAGCTGTGCATCGGAGGCCATCAGCTCGTCGAGCTTGAACTTGTCGCCCTCGTCGCCGCGGTTGTACTCGAAGCTCCAGCCGCCGCGCTCGTACTCGCCGCTGCCGCCCGGGTCCTGGATCACTCCGTCCAAGGTGATGAACTCGGTCACAACGATCCGCCCACTCATTCATTTCCTCCTGTTGGTTGTCAGGCTCCAAGGCGCGTGCCCAGGTACTCGAACATGCCGGACCAGCCCTCCTTCGCGCGCCTGTACGCAGCGGCGGGCATGTGGCCGCCGCTCTGCTGGAACAGCATCTCGGTGCGGTCCTTCTCGAGGTCGGTGAGGACGACGGTGCAGAGGTCGTAGACGTCCTCGTCGGGTTGGTCGGACACCGTGAAGACCAGACGCTCGGGCTCGTTGACCTCGATGTACTCGCCGTCCCAGTGGATCTCCCGGGGGCCGACGATCATCACCAGGTTCCACTTGCCTCCCTCGCGGACGTCCATCGAGACCGTCTCGAGAGGGATCTCGTAGTCCGGCCCGCCGTACCAGTCGGCGAAGCGCTCGGGCTCGGTCCATTCCCGCCAGATCTCCTCGCGCGGCGCCTCGAAGGTCCAGCTGATTTCGATGTCCGGCTTGTCAACCACCCAGGCGTCGCTCAATCCGCTCGAATCCACGCTCCCAGAAGCTCCGGTAGCCGTCGATCCAGTCGGCGGCCTCCTTCAGCGGCGCGCCGTCCAGCCGGGCGGGGCGGAGCTGCGCGGTCCGCCCGCGCGTGATCAGCCCGGCGCCCTCCAGGACCTTGAGGTGCTTGGAGACCGCTTGGACGCTGACCGGGAACGGCTTGGCGAGCTCGCTGACGGTGGCGTCGCCGTTGGCAAGTCGCTCGAGGATCGCCCGTCGGGTCGGGTCGGCGAGGGCGGCGAAGGTCCTGTTGAGTTGCGCCGTCGTCATCGGCGCAGTATTAAACCAGACGGTTGAATAGAATTTTTTTGCGCGATTCGGACCGCAGGCCCAGACAGGAGGAGTGACGGTGAGGAAAGTCGTCGCATCAACATATGTGACTCTGGACGGCGTATACGAGGATCCGGGGTGGTCCGCTCCCTACTGGTCCGACGAGGCGCAGGCCTTCGCCCGCGATCAGCTCTGGGCGAGTGACGCGCTGCTGGTCGGGCGCAGGACCTACGAGGGCTTCGCCGCTGCTTGGCCGACAGACGAGTGGATCGAGCGGGAGGGGGAGTTCGCGGAACGGATGAACACGTATCCCAAGTACGTGGCCTCCAAACGTCTCGAGGAGCCGCTCGAATGGAACAACTCACACCTGCTGGAGGGTGATGTCGCGGATGCGGTCAGCAAGCTGAAGGAGGAGTCCGGCCAGGACATCCTGATGTACAGCAGCGTCGGGCTGATGCGGGCGCTGATGGCGGAGGGACTGGTCGACCGGTTTCGGATCTGGGTCCATCCGCTCGTCCTCGGCGAGGGAAGGCGCCTCTTCGAGGATGGGAAGCGCACCGAGCTCGAGCTGGTCGACACGACGACGCTGCCCAACGGCGTCGCCGTCCTCGACTATCAGCTGCCCGGCTGATGAGCAAAATCGAGCTCTACCACGAGGTCCACGGCTCCGGCAGGCCGCTGGTCTTGCTGCACGGCGCGATGTCGACGATCGAGACCAGCTTCGGCGCCGTCCTCCCGCAGCTGGCCAAGACCCGGCGGGTGATCGCGATCGAGCAACAGGCGCACGGCCGCACCCCCGACGTCGATCGGTCGCTGAGCTACCCGCAGATGGCGACGGACACGATCGCCCTGCTCGAGCGGCTCGGCGTGGAGAGCGCCGACTTCTTCGGCTACAGCATGGGGGCGGGGATCGCCGTGGAGATCGCGATTCGCAACCCCGCCCTGGTCGGCAAGCTGGTGCTCGCCTCCCTCTACGTCGACCCGAGCGGGGTGCACCCCGGGCTTCAGGAGCAGATCGAGGAGGTCGGTCCCGAGGATCTGGCCGGCACGCCCTTCGAGCGCGCCTACGCCGAGGTGGCCCCGGATCCCGGCGGCTGGGCCGGCCTGGTCGCCAAGGTGAACGAGCTGGACCGCGAGTTCACCGGCTGGCCGCGCGAGCAGATCGAGGCGATCGAGGCGCCGACCCTGGTGATCATCGGCGACTCCGACATCGTCACCCCGGAGCACGCAGTCGCCCTCTTCCGGCGGCGGGGCGGTGGCGTCGAGGGCGTCACCGCCGGGATGCCGGACTCCCAGCTCGCGATCCTGCCGGGCACCAACCACATGACGATCGTCGACCGGGCCGACTGGCTCGTCTCCATGGCCACCGGCTTTCTCGATAACTAGAGTTGACCGATGGAGTTCGAGACCTCGGTGCGGATCGAGAGACCCGTCGAGGAAGTGTTCGATTACGTCTCCGATCCCGGCAACTTCCCGCGCTGGAACTCGGCGGTCCAGACAATGAGCGTGACCTCGGGGGAGGGCGAGCCCGGCTCGACCTACCTGATGGAGCGGGACCTTCCGGGCGGCAGGGCGCAGAACGATCTGGAGATCGTGGACCGCACGCGCCCGACCGAGTTCGTCATCCGCACGACCTCGGGCCCGACGCCTTTCGTCTACCGGTACCGATTCGAGTCCGACGGGGGGGCGACCGTCGTCCATCTCGCCGCGGAGGTCGAGCTGTCCGGCATCGCGGGCGCCCTCGGTCCCCTCGCCGCTCGCGGTGTCAAGCGCGGCGTCGACTCGAACTTCGCGGATCTGAAGCGGATCCTCGAGGGCACATCGTCATCCTGACCTACCGGCCGGCATGATCGTCGCCGCTCAGCGTCTCGCCGAGCGCGTCCAGCAACGAGCCCATTCCCTGCCTGCGCCGTGCGGCCGAATCGAGGCCGTCGAGGAAGGCCCCGTGCTCGGTCAGCGTCAGCCGTGTGCTCCCGCCCGGCTCCAGCTCCATGATCGCCAGCGAAACGGAGACCCTCGTCCCGTCCTCGAGCATCTCGTAGCTATAGACGATGCGTTCGTCCGGGACGATGTCCCAGTAGAGGGCTCGGTACTCGTGGACGGGACCGCCCTTGGGGCCACCGCTGGCCGATTCGCGCCCACCGACCCGGAAGTCGAGCTCGTAGGGGCCGTCCTCCCAGCCCTCGGGATTCCGGAACCACTGGGCCTTCGCGGCCGGATCGGCCCAGGCCGCGAACACCTGCGCGGGCGACGCGTCGTACACCCGCTCGAAGGAGAAGCTCGCGTGCTCGACCGATCGCTCAGTCATCCGTCGTCGGATGTTCTCGGATCGTCGCGCTGCTCGGCCAGATAGGCGCCGAGGTTGTCCAGGCGCCGCTCCCAGCCCGCACGGCGCTCGGCGATCCACCGCTCGGCCGGTTGCAGGGCCTCGGCTTCGATCCGATAGGTGCGCACCCTGCCGGTCTTCCTGGAGTGCACCAGCCCGCTTCGCTCGAGCATCTGGAGGTGCTGGAGCGCGCCCGGCAGGGTCATCGGCAGTGGCTCGGCGAGATCACTGGCGGTGGCGGGTCCCTCGGTCAGCCGTTCGACGATGACCCGGCGGCTCGGATCTGCGAGGGCGTGGAAGACGCGGTCCAGTGTCAAAGAACGGTTAAGGATGTACTTAACTATAGTCACACCCCGGACGCTCAAACCGTCAACACGATGGAGGACTTGATGGCAGAGAAAGAGCATTCGGGCACGTTCGAGCATGAGGCGCCGGAGCCGGGGCCCGAGCACGCGAGGCTCGAGGTGTTCATCGGCAAGTGGATCAACGAGGGGGTGACCGTGGGAACGCCGGAGGAGGCGAAGATCCTCACCAGCGACGTCTACGAATGGATCCCTGGCCGGTTCGCAGTCCTCCACACGGCGTACGGGCGGATCGGCGAGATGGGCGTCGGTGGGGTAGAGGTCCTCGGCTATGACGCAGAGCGCGGCAACTACACATCCCACTTCTTCGACAGCCAGGGGCACGTCACCGTCGACGACCTGATCTACGACGATGGCAAGTGGATCTGGGCCGGAGAGCGGATCCGCACCACCTCGGAGTTCAGCGACGACGGCCGGATTCAGCGCTCGCTGCATGAGCAAACGGAGGATGGCGTCGAGTGGCGACTTGCCATGGATGTCACCCTGAAGAAGGTCGAGTAGGACGATGGTCGCCACCGGGCGGCCGTCGCAGGGAAGCACCGAAACCGACAAGGAGGCATGTCTGATGCAAGCGAAAGACTCGAGCGCACTCTTGGACGAGACCCTCAGCGAGCTGCGGGGGATGCTGGCCGGTGAGGTGATTGCCCCGGAAGACTCCGGCTACGACGAGGCACGGCAGGTCTTCTTCAAAGGGTTCGACCGCCGGCCCGCGGCGATCGCGCGGGTCGCCGGCGTCGACGACGTCTCCCGGGTCGTGTCGCTCGCGCGCGACCGCGGGCTCGAGCTCGCCGTGCGCAGCGGCGGCCACAGCCGCGCCGGTCACGGGACGACCGATGGCGGGGTCGTGATCGACCTCTCGGGGATGAAGGCGCTCGATATCGATGCCGACGGGAAGACCGCCTGGGTCGAGACCGGCATCACGGCGGGCGAGTACACCGTCGCCACGGGTGAGCGCGGTCGGGTGACAGGTCTGGGCGACGCCGGCTCGGTCGGGATCGGCGGCATCACCCTCGCGGGCGGCGTCGGCTTCCTGATCCGCAAGAACGGGCTGACGGTCGACAACCTGCTCGCCGCCGAGGTCGTGACCGCCGACGGCGGGGTCGTTCAGGCGAGCGAGGAGAGCGAGCCCGATCTCTTCTGGGCGATCCGCGGTGGCGAGGGCAACTTCGGCGTCGCCACCCGCTTCCAACTGCGGCTCCACGAGATCTCCGAGATCGTCGGCGGGATGCTGATCCTGCCGGCGACGCCCGAGGTGATCACCGGCTTCCTCGAGGCGGCCGAGGCCGCTCCGGAGGAGCTCTCGACCATCGGCAACGTGATGCTGGCGCCGCCGATGCCTTTCGTGCCGGAGGAGGCGCACGGCAAGCCGGTGGTGATGGGCCTGTTCACGTACGTCGGCCCGGTCGACCAGGGCGAGGGCGTCATCGCGCCGTTCCGAGCGCTGGCGGAGCCGCTCGCCGACATGGTGCGGCCGATGCGCTACCCGGAGCTCTATGAGGGCCCGGAGCCGGAGGTCCGCTTCGCCTCGGGGACCAACTTCTTCGCCGACTCGCTCGAGCCGGCCGGCGCGGAGGCGATCCTCGAGCAGCTGCCCCGGTCGAAAGCGATGATGAAGGCTGTCCAGCTGCGGGTGCTCGGCGGCGCGCTGGCCCGGGTCCCGGCCGATGCCACCGCCTTCGCCCATCGCGACCACAGGCTCTTCGTCAACGTCGCGGCGATGTACATGGACCCCGGTGAGAAGGAAACCCACGACGCCTGGGTCGCCGGCCTGGCGGAGTCGCTCGGCAAGGATGGCGCGGGCGGCTACGTCGGCTTTCTCGGCGACGAGGACGAGGCGACGATCCGCGCGGCCTACCCCGGCCCGACCTGGGATCGGCTCCGCGAGATCAAGCGCCGCTACGACCCTGACAACCTGTTCCGGCTCAACCACAACATCCCGCCCGCCGGCTGAGCTCAGGCCGAGTCGGGGGCGGGATCGAAGGGCAGCGGATCGAACCGGGCCAGCCGGTCGACGATCGCCGAGAGCTCGGCCTCGTGGGTGGCGATCAGCCGATCCGCGATGGCCGGCAGCGTCCTGGTAAGGGTCTCCTGACTGGTGTCGTCCAGCGCGACCGACGTCTCCATCGGCACCTGCAGGCGGAAGTAGCGCGGCCCGTGACCGAGGTCGGCGGACTGGAGGTGCGCGTCGCCAGGGTGGTTCAGCAGGGTGTGGGCCCAGTGATCGGCGCCGTCCGCCGCCCCGCCAAGCGTCGCGCCCAGGATCGGCGGCTCGCCGCGCTGTGGCCACACCCACCCCAGCCTGCCCCAGCGGCGGACCTGCTCCTGGCGATAGCCGTCCTCGTGGAGGCCGGTGCCGATGGAGACCACCAGCAGGTCGTCCTGGTCGAGGTGATGCGGGTCGTCGCCGATTCGCTTGAGCGCCTCGACGATCGCGACGATCACCGGGTTGGCGGCAAAGACGCCGCCGTCGACCAGTGCCCGCCCGTCCACCTCGTGGGAGGGGAAGTAGGTCGGGGCCGCGGAGGTGGCGAGACCCGCGTCCGCGAGCGGCCGGTTGCGGTCGCTCTCGGGGGCCTCGCGCGCTCGCCACCGCTTGAAGAAGTAGGGCTCGCGGTTGGTCATGTCATACGAGGTGACGACCAGCTCCCGCAGGGCGTGCTCGATCTTGACCGTCCCAAGCCGCTTCTCGATCGACTTCTGCAGGGCGCCGAGCGTGTACTTCGGCCCGAGCCACCCCCACAGCGTCCTCAGCCTCTGGACGAGGCTGCGGTGGAAGATCGAGGGACCGTCCTCGGTGTAGAAGCGGGCGAGCTCGTCCCCGCTCACCGCCGGCCGCTCCGGGTCCTGCGGGTCGGGCACGGTCAGGCTGAGGGCGACGAGCCCACCCGTCGACGTGCCCGCGAACATGTGGAAGTAGTCGGAAACGCGCGCCTGGGCGCCCCCGCGCTGCTGGAGCCGCCTCTCGAGCTCAGCGATTACCAGGGCGGGAATCAGGCCGCGGATCCCGCCGCCGTCGACGCAGAGGATCCGGTACTTGTCGGTCGGAGGGGTGTGCTCGGTGGCCATCGGCGATGAGTCTCTCCGATTCGCGCTGTCTATCACTCATAGGCTGCGCG
>DASXSZ010000136.1:0-5069 GCA_036505735.1 Solirubrobacterales bacterium | reverse complement strand
CCCGGCTGGGACCGCGCCGGCAGAAGTCGACCAGCTGCTCCACCGCCGCGGACTCGCCCTCGAAGACCGCCTCCACCGCTCCCTCCGGCGTGTTGCGAACCCACCCAGCGACCCCTACTGCATCGGCGCGGCGCCGGGTCGTGTCCCGGAAGAACACTCCCTGAACGCGCCCGCTGACCACGACCCGCCTCCGGGCCGTCGGCATCAGTCCTCGTCGTCGTACTCGGAGGCGGCGGCGGCGACTGTGGGCCCGAACACCTCGGAGGAGGTCACGGGCGGGGACTGGACGGACACGCAGCAGAGGTCCGCGGCGTTGTCATTCGCGATCGAGTGATCGGTGGCCGGCGGGACCAGGACCAGGTCGCCCTCGCCGACCTCCTGCTTGTCCCCGGCGACGGTCATCTTGCCTCGCCCGCTCACCACGATGTAGACCTGCTCCGCCTCCTCGTGGGAGTGGAGCTCCTGGTCGATTCCGGCCGGGACCTCGAGCCACGTCACGGACATGTTCCGTGAGCCGAGCTCCCCGGCATCCATGAGGATGTGGTTGCGGAGCCTGTGCCATTCCTCGGTGGGAGCATCCGCGAGCCGCCTGACCAGCACGCGCTTTTTCTAGCAGACCCGGGGTAGCCGGTGGGTCCAGCTGCGTTAAGGCCGTCCGGCGACGTCAGCGAACGACGAGGTTGACCAGGCGGCCCGGAACGACGATCTCCTTGACGATCGCCTTGCCGTCGAGATGGCGCTGGACGTTCTGGCTTCCCTTGGCGAGCTCGACCAGCTCGCCCTCCTCCGTGTCGGCCGCGACCTCGATGCGGTCTCGCAGCTTGCCGTTCACCTGCACGACCAGCATGTATGTGTCGCGCTCGAGCAGCTCGGGGTCTGCTTCGGGCCACGGCTGCTCCCAGACGCGGGCGTCCTCGAGCCACTCGTAGACCTCCGCGCCGAGATGCGGCGCGAACGGGAAGAGCAGCGAGGCCGCCGTGGCCGTCGCGAAGCGGACCGTCGCGGCGCCGGTCGGCTCCCCGTAGAGCCCGTCCTTGAGCCGGTAGATCTCGTTGACGAGCTCCATCACCGCAGCGATCGCCGTGTTGAACTGGAAGCGCGGCTCGATGTCGCGGGTTGCCTTGTCGATCGCCCAGTGGGCCTTGGCGAGCAGCTCGCGGGCGTGGCCATCGGCCCCGTCGGTCGATCCACCGGGCTCCGCGCGGCCGGCCACCTCCCGCCCCAGCCGCCAGAGGCGCGCCAGGAACCGGAAGATCCCCTCCACGCCCTCGTCTGACCAGTCCCCGCCCTTGATCGGCGGGCCCATGAAGCAGATGTAGGTCCTGAGCGAGTCGGCGCCGAAGCGCTCCACGTTCTCGGCGGGGCTCACCGTGTTGCCGCGCGACTTGGACATCTTCGCCCCGTCGCGGGTGATCATTCCCTGGGTGAAGAGGTTGGCGAACGGCTCGCGCACCTCGAGCACCCCGATGTCGTGCAGCGCCTTGATGAAGAAGCGCGCGTACATCAGGTGCAGGATCGCGTGTTCGACGCCGCCGATGTACTGGTCGACCGGCATCCAGTAGTTGGCGACCTCCTTCGACCAGCATTGCTCGTCGTTCTTCGGATCGAGGTAGCGCAGGAAGTACCAGGAAGAATCGACGAAGGTGTCCATCGTGTCGGTCTCGCGCCGGGCATCGCCGCCGCACGAGGGGCACTCCGTCCGGACCCAGTCCTCGGCGGCCGCGAGCGGGCTCCTGCCCTTGGGCGCGTAGTCCTCGACATCGGGCAGCAGGATCGGCAGCTGGTCCTCGGGGACGGGGATCATGCCGCACTCGTCGCAGTAGACGATCGGGATCGGCGCGCCCCAGTAGCGCTGCCGGGAGACCAACCAGTCACGGAGGCGGTAGTTGACCGCCGCCTCGCCGCGGCCGTCGGAAGCGAGCCATGAGACGATCTCGCCGTAGGCCTCGCGGTTGTGCTCGCCGTCGAAGCGGTCCGAGTTGACCATCTGGCCGTCGCCGCTGAATGGCAGGCCGTCGTCGTCGCGTGCCTGCTCGGGATCCGTCCCCTCGATCACCCGTCGGATCGGCAGGCCGAAGGCCTTGGCGAACTCGTAGTCGCGCTCGTCGTGGGCCGGCACGGCCATGATCGCGCCCGTCCCGTACTCCATCAGCACGTAGTCGGCGACGAACATGGGGATGCGCTCGCCGTTGACAGGATTGACGACCTCGCGCCCGAGCGGCACTCCCGTCTTCTGGTGCGCCTCGTCGGCGCGCTCCTCGGCCGAGGCGCGGGCCGACTCGTTGACGTACTCGCGAACCGCCTGCTCGTGCTCCGTGCCCTCGGCGAGCTGCTCGGTGAGGGGGTGCTCCGGCGCCAGGACGAAGAAGGTCGCGCCGAAGAGCGTGTCGGGCCGGGTGGTGAAGACCGGGAAGTCGAGATCGAGCTCCCCACAGCGGAAGACGACCTCTGCCCCCTCGGAGCGGCCGATCCAGTTCCGCTGCATGGTTACGACGTTCTCCGGCCAGGACTCGAGCAGCTCGAAGTCGTCGAGCAGCTGCTGGGCGTATTCGGTGATCCTGAAGAACCACTGTTCGAGCTGGCGCAGCTCGACCAGCGTCCCGCAGCGCTCGCAGTGACCGTCGATCACCTGCTCGTTGGCGAGCACGGTCTGGTCCTTGGGGCACCAGTGCACGGGCGCCTCGTGCCGGTGGGCAAGACCGCGCTCGTACAGCTTGAGGAAGATCCACTGGGTCCAGCGGTAATAGCTCGGCTCGTGGGTGCCCAGCTCTCGGGTCCAGTCGATCGAGATCCCCCAGCGCATGAATTGCTCGCGGAAGGAAGCGATCGACTTCTCCGTGGCCTCGCGTGGGTGCTCGCCCGTTTGGATGGCGGCGTTCTCGGCGGGCAGGCCGAAGGCGTCGTAGCCCATCGGGTGCACGACGCGGTATCCGCGCCGGCGACGGAAGTGGGCGATCGCGTCCCCCACCGAGTACGTCTTCAGGTGTCCGACGTGCGGCTCACCGGACGGGTACGGCAGCATCTCGAGCACGTAGCTCTTCGGCTTTGACTCGTCGAACTCGGGCGAGCCGGGATTCGCCACCACCCAGGTGTTCTCGGCCTCCCAGACGAGCTGCCACTTGCGCTCGATCGCCTGCGGGTCGTAGCGCTCGTCCGTGCCTGGCCTTGTCTCTGAATCCGCCATCGCGGGGCAGTGTAAGAGCGGCGTATATTCGGACCAACCTCAACGGCCGTCCCAAACGGCGGCCGGATCAAGTCAGGAGGAATCGCGATGTCGAGGTTGATCAGGCTGGATCGGACGGGGCACACGGAGCTGGCCAGCTGGACCGCCGATGACGTGGCCTCACAGGAGGCGGCGATCGAGGCGTTCCGCCGCGAGCTCGATGAGGGCATGCTCGCGAGCGCAACGCTGCCGGACGGCTCGGCCGAGGTCGTTCGCGAGCTACCGCTCGACGCGGATCTGGTCGTCATGCGGCGCCCGATTTCGGGAGGGTGCTCCGAGGCGTAGCCGAGGAGCAACCCGCTTGACGGCGAAGCCGTGAACACTGCCGTCCTCGCCGAGGCCGCGGCGATGCCGTGGCGGCGGCGGGCCAGCGAGCGGACGCTGAGCCGGGAGGGCCGCATCTGGACCCTGTGGAGCGTCGGCGTTCTGGTGACGTTCGGGCTGCCCGCCGCCCTGTTGATCTGGATCGAGCCGCTCGCCTTCCCGGTCTCGGCGATCTTCCTCGGACACGGGATCGCCGTGCTCCAATTGCAGGCGAGGCGGGGTGCGCGGGGAGTGAAGCCGATCGGGGAGGCCGGCACCGGCCCGGAGCGCGCTGCGCTCGGGCTGCTCGGCGATCTGGTCGGCCGTGACGCCCGGGAGCTGCTCACGGAGACAGGGCTCGCCCTGCAACGTGGCCGGCTCGGGGCGTGGCTGGTCGGTCAGGAGGGAGCGATTCTGGTGCGGCCCGGCGCCCACCGGGTGCACTGCTTCTGCGTCCGGGTGGGCGAGGCGGGGGACCTACCGCCCGGCGACCGGGTTGCGCATCTGCTGCTCGCCCTGCGCGAGGACGAGCAGGGGTTCGCGACGGTCGCCAACAGGAACTTCTCCGGCGCCGCCTGGCGCGTGGGATGGCAGCTGCCCGGCCGCGCCCGTCCGGCGCTAGGACGCGCGCGACAACTTGCCCCGCCGAGCCGGGCAGCTAGCTCGAGCCGTTCCCCTCGGAGCGGCCGATCTCCTCGTTGAGGATCCGTAGGCCGTCCATGAAGTGATGCCGCTGCGCGGCTGGCATCCGGGCAAGAGCCCGGTCCAGGGGCGCGAGTGTCTCCCCGAGCGAGGGGCGCACCACCTCCTCGATCGACTCGTCGATGCTGACGATCGTGCGCCGGCGGTCGGCCTCGTCCTCTCGGCGCTGCACGAATCCCGCGCGGCTCAGCTCGCCGACGAGCAGGCTGGTGGTGGCCGGCGTGAGGCCGATTCGCTCGGCCAGCTCGCTCACGCTGGCCGGGCCCCCGATTCCGAGCGCGACCAGCGGGGCGACGTGGCGCTCGCCGAGCTCAGACTTCTCGAAGGCGTCCCGCAGCTCGTCGTGCTTCGGGCTGCTCTTGGGCGGTGACTTCTTCAACCCGATGAGGACGCCCGAGAGCAGGGTGAGCAGATCGGTCGCGTCCTTCATTGGGGACTCCCGCTTCTTTGTCGTTCTTGCAGCCATCAAGTTCCTTTGCTATAAAGCATATTGATCTTCAAGCTATCGCTTTGTTCAAACTAGTTGTAAATCTCACTATATCGCGAGCCAGGAGGACACCGGATGAGCACCAGCCAGACGCAGAACGAGCACCGCGGACCGCTAGCGAGGATCGCCCGCTGGTCCGCCGGACACCGTAAGACCGTGCTGGTCGGCTGGCTGGTAGCCCTCGTCGCCGTCACGGGCGTCTCGAACGCGGTAGGCACCAACTACGCAAACAGCTCATCGAGCGGAAATACCGACTCGCAGCGCGCGACGGATCTGTTGAAGAAGAGCTTCCCCGCCCAGTCGGGCGATACCGATCAGATCGTGTTCCACGCCACCGGTGGCAAGGTCACGGAC
>DASXSZ010000135.1:0-2862 GCA_036505735.1 Solirubrobacterales bacterium | reverse complement strand
ATGAACCCCTCCTCGATGTCGATGTTGGGGGTGCCGTACTCCCCCATCGTCCCGAGCTTGACCAGGTGGCAATCGGGGGCGTGATCCCGCAGGAAGAAGAGCAGGTTGAGCGTGCCGATCACGTTCGTGTACTGGGTCTCGACCGCCTGCTCTCGATTGGCCATCGAGAAGGGCGCCGAGGGCTGCTCGCCGTAGTGGACGACCGTATCCGGCCCGGTCTCGACGATCACCTCCTCCAGGAAGGCCGGGTCCTCGATCGCCCCGACGTAGGAGCGGATCTCGCTGCCCGAGACCTCGCGCCAGGCTTCGAGGCGCTCGCCGAGCGGCCGGATCGGGGTGAGCGAGTCGGTGCCGTGGCGCTCGTGCCAGTGCCGGCGGGAGAAGTTGTCGACGACGGACACCTCGTGTCCCCGGGCCGAGAAGCGCATCGCCGTCGGCCAGCCGAGGTAGCCGTCGCCCCCGAGGATGAGGACGTGCATGAACGCGGCAGGGTAGCGTGATCGCCCGCTGATGATCGCCTCCGTCTTCCCGGAAGAGCTCACCGCGCTGCGCGCCTTCGGGCTGGTTTTCGCGGTGCTGCTGATCGCCTTCGCGATCTGGCGCCGGCGCTCGCTCTCCAACGGCGCCGTCCTGCTGGCGATCTTCGGGGGAATAGCGCTGGCGATCGTCTCGGGGACCGAGCTGCTCAACAAGCTGCTCTCCGCCTTCGCCTTCGAGAAGGGCAACGGCGGGCGGATCCTGGGTCTCGCCGTCTTCTCGATCGCGATCCTGTTCCTGCTCGTACTGCGCGCTCTCACCGAGAGCGCGAGGATGAACCAGCAGCTCTCGGCCCTGCTCGAGGGCCTCGCCTGGGAGGAGTTCCGCCAGGCGAAGTTGCCGGAGCGCTTCCGCGACAAGGTCGCGGTGGTCATCCCGGCCTACAACGAGGCCGACAGCGTCGGCGACGTGGTTCGGCGGATCCCGCGCGAGGTCTGCGGCGAGCCGACCGCAATGCTGGTCGTCGACGACGGCTCGCGGGACGACACCAGCGAGGCCGCGGCGAAGGAGGGCGCGATCGTGGCCCGTCACGTGATCAACCGCGGCGGCGGCGCAGCCCTGCGGACGGGCTACCGGCTGATGGCCGAGTCGGGAGCGCTGGTCGTCGTGACGCTCGACGCCGACGGCCAGCACCTCCCCAGCGAGATGGAGCGGCTGGTCAAGCCGGTGCTCGACGACGAGGTGGACGTCGCCCACGGCTCGCGGGTGCTGGGGGAAGCCGACCCGAACTCCCGCTCGCGGGAATTCGGGATCGTGTTCTTCAACAAGCTCGTCTCCTTCATCACCCGGACCAAGGTGTCCGACTGCTCCAACGGCTACCGAGCGGTCCGAACCTCCGTCCTTCCCCAGCTGGTCCTCCGCCAGGAGCAGTTCCACACCTCGGAGTTCCTGATCGAGGCGATCAAGCGCGGCATCCCGGCAAAGGAGGTGCCGGTGACGGTCGCCAAGCGGACCCACGGCCATTCGAAGAAGCCGGCGGTCGTCCGCTACGGCATCGGCTTCGCCAACGCGATCGTCCGCACCTGGCTCAGGTAGTGGGGCGATCCGCCGGGCCCGGGCGGACCTCGGATGGATCGGGCAGGTAGAGGTCGGTTCCGCAGCGGGGGCAGACCTGAACGTGCAGCTTGAGGATCTTGTTGCAGGTCGGGCAGCGGCGCTCGGGCTCGGTGTGCTCGGAGCGGTAGAGGATCGCCGCGACCAGGCCGATCGCCGGCAGAACGGTGCCGACCAGGAACCAGATGAAGAAGGAGCTGCCCTTGGCGCGGCCGATGATCCCGGTGGCGACGCCGAAGAGCAGGGCGATGATCACGTAGGGGGCTCCGGCCATCTCGCCTCAGGGTACGTCTCCACTGGCGGCCGAGCGGCCCCGAACTGCTGCTAGTTCGTGCCGAGACGCTCGTGAATCAGCTTCGTCACAGCTCCACCGTCAGCCCGCCCCTTGGTCTCCCTCATCACCGCACCGACGATCCGGCCGATCGCCTTGTCGTTGCCTTGGCGCACCTGCTCGGCGGCCTCGGTCTCGGCCTCGATCGCGCGGTCGACGATCCCCTCGAGCTCCGATGAATCGGAGATCTGGGCGAGGCCCTCGCGCTCAACGATCTGGGCCGGGTGTCCACCTTCCGCGACCAGCTTCGCCAGGACCTGCTTGCCGGCCCCGTGGGAGATGGTCTTCGCGTCGACCAGGCCCGCCAGCGCGGCGAGGGCCTCGGGGGTCGCCTTGGACGCGAGCGGGTCCTCGTCGGCGCCCGCTTCGCGCAGAGCGGCGATCAGCTCGCCGGTGACCCAGTTCGCGACCGCGGTGGCCGGCGCGCCGTCGCCCGCGCCCACCGCCCGCTCGAAGTACTCGCTGAGCTCGGCGTGGAAGGCGAGCGTCGTCGCGGCCCCCTCCGAGAGGCCGACCTCGGTCAGGTAGCGCTCGCGGCGAGCGGCCGGGAGCTCTGGCAGAGACTCGCGCGCCTCCTTCAGCATCGGGTCGGTGGGCACGACGGGCACGAGGTCCGGCTCCGGAAAGTAGCGGTAGTCGTGCGCATACTCCTTGGAGCGCAGCGGGGTCAGCGAACCGTCCTCGGGGTGGAAGTGGAGGGTGTCCTGGACCACCTCCCCGCCGCCCTCGAGCAGCCCGCGCTGGCGGGCGAGCTCGGCCTCGATCCCCCGCTCCAGGAAGCGGAAGCTGTTCATGTTCTTGAGCTCGGTCTTGGTGCCGAGCTCGTCGGAGCCCGCCGGACGGACCGACACGTTCGCGTCGACCCGGAGCGAGCCCTCCTCCATGTTCACGTCCGAGACCCCGAGCTGCCGGATCGTGGTACGGAGCAGCTGAGCCCACTC
>DASXSZ010000134.1:0-3245 GCA_036505735.1 Solirubrobacterales bacterium | reverse complement strand
AGGTGGCTCGAAGCTCGAGGAACTCGTCGATGCCGTGAAGCTCGCCGCCCTCAGTAAAGGCGTCGATTGCAATCGGCGCATCCGGCACGAAGAACTCATGCAGCCGGCTGGTGTCGGCAAGCCCCTCATCGACTTCGATCGATGCGTTGAGAAACTGCCGCACAAGCTCGACGTTCTCGTCCGACATGACCTGCGCAGTGTCTCGCCTGGCTGGTTGCATGGCTAGACCTTTATTCGGATCTTCCGAATCTACGGCGGCGAGGGTCTGTCAACAGTGACATCACCCACGCAGCATCTCGCTCCCGAGCGAAAGCGCTGCTTTCCATGCAAAGCGGGCATCACGCGACGGAACCGTGCCTCCTCGTCGGCCCATGCGCGCTGCTCTTGGCCGCCCCCGCCCGGCTGACCTGGACCCTCAACCTAGGAACCTAGGGATAAACGTTTGCGAGGTCATCCGTCGTTGTGATGACCTCGTCGAGCTTGGTGCGCTCGAACGCCTGTCTCACCCCGGCGGGAGGAATGACGATGGCAAATCGCCTGCCAGCATCCACGGCGCGGATATGGGCGGCAGCGATCACGCCCATGCCGCTCGAGTCCATGAAGCTCAGCCTGCTCAGGTCGATCACCAGCAGCTCGGGCTCGTCGGACTCGATCCGTGCCAGCGCATCGGCCACCTGGTCGACGACCTGAAGATCGAGGTCGCCCCGGATCCTGACGAGAGCGCTGCTTCCCTCGGTTTCGATCTGGAGGTCAAAGTTGAGCACAAGGATCACTCGCTCTCGGGCCGTCAGGCCGGTCTTCCGCGGCCAGAACCCGACCATCTCGACGCTCTGTTGCTCATGTGGCCAGTATCGCCCACGCGAGCGCCACCTTCTCCCATGCCTCCACGGAGCCCTGTGCTAACGGGGCGCGCTCACGCGCGTCCTCGCGCCTACTCCCATTCGATCGTGCCGGGCGGCTTCGAGGTGAGGTCGAGCGTGACGCGGTTGACGCCGCGGACCTCGTTGATGATCCGGGCAGAGACGCGCTCGAGCAGGTCGTAGGGCAGCCTGGCCCAGTCGGCGGTCATCGCATCGTCGGAGGTGACCGCGCGGATCACGATCGGGTGGGCGTAGGAGCGCTCGTCCCCCTGCACCCCGACCGAGCGGACGACGGGCAGCACGCAGAAGGACTGCCAGAGCTCCCGGTAGAGCCCGGCGGCGCGGATCTCCTCCTGCAGGATCGCGTCGGCCTCGCGGACGATGTCGAGGCGTTCCCGCGTGACTTCGCCTCCGACCACGCGGATCGCCAGACCCGGGCCGGGGAAGGGCTGACGCCAGACGAAGCGCTCGGGCAGGCCAAGCTCCGCCGCGACGGCGCGGACCTCGTCCTTGAACAGCATCCGCAGTGGCTCGACCAGCTCCATCTCCATCTCCTCCGGGAGGCCGCCGACGTTGTGGTGCGACTTGATCGTCGCGGCCGCGCGGCCGTCGCCGCCCGACTCGATCACGTCGGAGTAGAGCGTCCCCTGAACGAGGAAGCGCGCGTCCTCGACCTTGCCGGCCTCCTCCTCGAAGACCCGGATGAACTCCTCACCGATGATCTTCCGCTTCGTCTCGGGATCCTCGACGCCGGCGAGGCGGTCCAGGAAGCGGTCGGCGGCGTCGACGTGGACGAGATGGATGCCGTGCTGCTCGCGGAAGGCGGTGACGACCTGCTCCGCCTCGTCCTTGCGCATCATCCCATGGTCGACGAAGACGCAGGTGAGCCGGTCGCCGATCGCGCGGTGGACGAGCAGGGCGGCGGTAGCCGAGTCGACGCCCCCGGAGAGGCCGCAGATCGCCCGCGCCTCGCCGACCTGGGCGCGGATCGCCTGCACCTGCTCCTCGATCACGGACGCCGGCGACCACTTCTCCCGGCATCCGGCGACGTCGCGCAGGAAGCGGATGAGGATCTCCGTGCCGTACTGCGTGTGGACGACCTCGGGATGGAACTGGATGCCGTAGAGGGCGCGGTCGGTGTCCTCAACGGCCGCCACGGGCGACTCGGTACTCGAGGCGAGCGCGGAAAAGCCGGGCGGGGGCTCGAAGACGGTGTCGCGATGGCTCATCCAGCACTGCTGCTCGGACGGCAGACCCTCCAGGAGGGTTCCGCCACCTCCGAGGAGCGTGAGCCGGCTGCGGCCGAACTCCCCGGCCGGTGCCTGCTCGACCCGGCCGCCGAGCTCGTGGACCATCAGCTGCATGCCATAACAGATGCCGAGCACCGGGGTCCCGATCTCGAGCAGCTCCCGGCGCAGCCCCGGTGCGCCGTCCGCGTACACGGAGGCCGGGCCGCCCGAGAGCACCAGCGCGCGCGGCCCTCTCTCCCGGATCCGCTCGAGAGGTGTGTCGTGCGGAAGCAGCTCGCTGAAGACCCCGCACTCCCGGATGCGCCTGGCGATCAGCTGCGAGTACTGGCCGCCGAAGTCAAGGACGAGGACCTCCTCGGTTTCCTGTGACGGAGCGATCTTCCCGACCTCGCGAAGCTCCGGATCGGTGCCGGGGGTGCTGCGGGCGGGGACGTGAACCCGAGCCGCGGTGTGATCCGAAGCGGCGCTGGCCGCCTCAGTCATCGCTGACGGCGACCCCCACCGCGACGGTGGCACGCCCATTGGAGCCCATGCCGACCGACTGCTCGCGCTGCAGCTGCTTGCCCTCGGACATCAGCGCCGGGGCGACCATCACCTCAGCCCGGTGGAACTCGGGGATGTCGGCGTAGCCGGTGGTCGCCATCGATGTGCGGAGCGCGCCCATCAGGTTGAAGGTGCCGTCGTTCTCCTGCGCCGGCCCCAGCAGGATCTCCTCCAGCGTCCCGTCCTGGTAGGTCGCGACCCGTGCGCCGCGCGGGAGCGACGGGTGGAAGGTCGCCATCCCCCAGTGGTAGCCGCGTCCCGGAGCCTCCTTGGCGCGGGCCAGCGGAGAGCCGATCATCACGGCGTCGGCACCGACGGCGATGGCCTTGGAGACGTCGCCGCCCGTCCGCATTCCGCCGTCCGCGATCACGTTGCAGTAGTTGCCCGTCTCCATCATGTGCTGGCCGCGCGCGGCCGCCACGTCCGCGATCGCGGTCGCCTGCGGCACGCCGATCCCGAGCACGCCGCGGGTCGTGCAGGCGGCGCCGGGCCCGACCCCGACCAGGACGCCGACCGCGCCGGTGCGCATCAGGTGCAGGCCGGTGGAGTAGGAGGCGCAGCCCCCGACGATGCACGGCACGGGCACCTCGCC
>DASXSZ010000133.1:0-1618 GCA_036505735.1 Solirubrobacterales bacterium | reverse complement strand
TGGCGGGCCGCGGCCGGATACCGCCACGGATGCCGGTCCCCGTGGCGCACGCCGCCTCCGCAATCACCGAGGGGATCTCGAAGGTGACCCGTCGCCCGCCGCTGGCCCCCCGGGGCCAGCTCCACTACTTCCTCTGGCAGGCCCGCCCCGACTCCTCGAAGGCACAGCGCGAGCTCGGCTGGCGGACGACACCGCTCGAGGAGGGCGTCCGCCGGACGCTGGACGCGATGGGGCTGCTCGAGGGCTGAGTGGGCGAGTTTTGGTGCCTATAGACACCAGAACTCGCCAGATGCCTAACTGAAGCGCCCGGCGCCCGGCACGAAGCGGCCTACCCGTGAGGCATACGCAAGGTACTCGTCGCCGTGTGTGCGGAGCAGGTAGGGCTCCTCGACGAAGCGGACCTGCAGCTCGAGGCCGGTCGCGATAACGACCACCGCCGCGAAGCCGAGCCAGGTGGGGACCATCAGGGCGAACCCGCTCCAGCCGGCGATCATCGCCGTGTAGATCGGATTGCGGCAGACGGAGAACCAGCCGCCGGTGATCAGGTCGGTGCGCTCCTCCTCGCTGACCCCGACCCGCCAGGACCCCCCCATGCCGAGCTGAGCTCCGAAGACGGCGAGACCGCCGGCCGCGGCCAGGGCGATACCGATCCCGTGCACGACGCCCACGTCCAGCCCATCGATTGGATCCAAGTTGTCCTTGAGGACCAGGTCGACCGACCACACGCCCATCACCATCCCTCCAATGAAGAGGATCCCGCTGAGCCAGGCGAGTGGTCCGGCGCCGCGGCGCAGGCCGACCAGCCCAGTGCTTCCGGTTCTGAGGAGCTGCACGGCAACGCGCACGCCGAGCGTCAGCACCACGAATGCGATCAGCATCCAGACCGCGAGCTGCGCCACGGCGAGCTAGTCGGCGCTGCCCTTGCCGCCGTCGCCGGCCGAGCCGCGACGGCGCTCCAGCTCGGCGATCAATGCCTTGGTGTGCATCGCCGCCAGCAGGTCGTTGAGCGGCTGATTGCCGGCCTCGATCAGGGCCAGCGCCTCATCGGGATCCATCTCGCCCGCCAGCCGCTCCATCAGCACGTCGACCTCCTGCTTGACCAGGTCGGCCATCGACTGCTTGTAGCGCAGGGTGTCGTAGACGGTGAAGCCGATTCGCTCCTCGTAGCCCCCGGCGCGGAAGCGGCTGATCGCCTCCACGATCCGCACGTCGCTCGGGGAGTAGCCGTCCTCGTCGGGGGTCAGGACCTGGAGCTCGGCAAGCCGCTCGAGGACGTCCCGCGGGACGTTGTAGCGGTGGTGGACCTCGGCGGCGCTGACCCGCGCGCTCTCCCCTGCGAGGGCATGCTCGAGCAGCTTGTCGCCGAGCTCGATCAGCGCCTTGGCCCGGTCGGGATCCTCCTCGAGCAGGTCCTTGATCACCCGCAACGGCATGTAGCGCTCCTCCTGGAGCTGCTTGATCATCCGGATGCGCTTGACGAAGTCGGCCGGGTAGTAGGCCATGTTCCGGGAGGTCTTGACGGGCTCCGGCAGGAGCCCCTCGCGCAGGTAGTGCTTGATCGTCGCGGCGGAGACACCCGACGCTCGGGCGAGCTCGCCCATGCGGAGCATCTCCTCGT
>DASXSZ010000132.1:0-11624 GCA_036505735.1 Solirubrobacterales bacterium | reverse complement strand
GACAAGGCCGGGCTCGCAGCGGCGCTCCTCAACGCCTCGCAACAGGTCGGAGGCGCACTCGGACTGGCGATCTTCTCCGCGCTCGCCACCTCCCGCACCACCGATCTGCTGGCGAGCCACACGGACCCGGCCCAGGCGCTGACCTCGGGCTTCCACCGGGCGCTGCTGGCCTCCAGCCTCTTCCTGCTGGCCGCCGCCGCCGTCGCACTGCGCATCACCAACACACGAGGTGAGGACGAGCACATCCCGGTGGAGCCGGAGGGGCAGCGCCATCCCGGCGTCCTTCCGGAGGGAGCAAAGGCGTGACCGCCACCTTCGGCACCCCGCTCATCGGGCAGACCGAGAAGGCGCTGAACGCGATCCTGCGCCCCCAGCTGGCGGGGACCGGCCTGACCGAACCTCAGTGGGTGACCCTGTCGCTGTGCGTCGCCGCCGACGGAACCATCGACGGCGACGAGCTCACGGGCCGGGTGGCCGGGGTCCTCAAGGTCAGCGACGCGCACGCGCGGGCGCGCATCACCGAACTGGCGGCCGCCCAGCTGCTCCAACCCGCCGACAACGGTGGGTCCCGGGCGAAACTCACGGACGCCGGGCGGCGGCTGCATCATCAGGTGCGGACCGCGGTCAGCGAGATCACCGAGCGGTTGTGGGCCGATCTGCCGGCAGAGGACCTGGCCACCGCGGGTCGCGTGCTCATCACCGTCCTCGAACGGGCCAACACGGAGCTGGGCGAGGGCTAGCTGGAGGTCGGGGCGGGGCGGTCACCCGGAGTACCCTGAACCCTTGGCCCCCGACTCGCCCGCCGAGACCTCCCCTTCGCAGAACCCCCCGCCACCGAGCGCCCCGCCACCCGAGCCGCACCCCAAGGGCTGGCGCGTGGACCCGGCGCCCGACGGACGCGGCGCCCCGCCCAAGCCCAAGCCGCCGATGATCCCGCGGAGCAGGGCGTTCATCGCGTTCCTGATCGGGCTGCTGGCGGTCAATCTCCTGCTCTCGTTCCTGACGAGCGGCGCCGCCGAGCGCCCGCGCGTTCCCTATCAGCCCTTCTTCGTCAACCAGGTGAAGGCGGGCAACGTCAGCGAGATCAGCTCGAAGGAGGATTCGATCGAGGGCGAGCTGAAGCACGAGTCGACCTACGACCCGCCCGGCGACGCCAAGCCGGTGCAGGTCACGAAGTTCAAGACCGAGGTCCCCGCGTTCATCGATCCGGCCACGATCACCACGCTGCTCGACCAGGGGGGCGTGGTGATCAACGCCGAGGCCCCGGACTCCGGCCGCTCCCTGCTCGGGACGCTCCTGATCGGCTTCCTGCCCTGGCTGCTCCTGATCGGCTTCTTCGTCTGGCTCGCCCGCCGGCAGGCGGGGGCGGGAGGGGGCGGCATCCTCGGCGGCTTCGGCCGCTCCACCGCGCGGCGCGTCACGGCCGGGGAGACCGAGCGCGTCACCTTCGAGGACGTGGCTGGGATCGACGAGGCCGAGGACGAGCTCGTCGAGGTCGTCGACTTCCTGAAGAACCCGCAGCGCTACACGAAGCTCGGTGCGCGGGTCCCGCACGGTGTGCTGCTCTACGGCCCGCCCGGGACCGGCAAGACGCTGCTCGCTCGTGCGGTGGCCGGCGAGGCGCACGCCGCCTTCTTCTCGTTATCGGCCTCGGAGTTCGTCGAGGCGATCGTGGGCGTGGGCGCCTCCCGCGTACGCGACCTCTTCAAGCAGGCGAAGGAGGCGAAGCCGTCGATCGTCTTCATCGACGAGCTGGACGCGATCGGGCGCTCGCGCTCGGGCAACGTCGCCGGCCTCAGCGGCGGCAACGACGAGCGCGAGCAGACGCTCAACCAGGTCCTCACCGAGATGGACGGCTTCGAGCCCGGGACGAACGTGATCGTCCTCGGCGCGACCAACCGCCCCGAGATCCTCGACCCCGCCCTGCTGCGCCCGGGGCGCTTCGACCGGCGCATCGCCGTCAACCCGCCCGACCGCCCGGGCCGGGTCGAGATCCTCAAGATCCACACCCGCGGTGTGCCGCTGGCGCCGGACGTGGACCTGGACAGCATCGCGGCCTCGATCCCGGGCTCGACCGGCGCCGACATCGCCCTGCTCGTCAACGAGGCGGCCCTGTTCGCCGCCCGCCGCGGGCACGCCGCGGTGGAGCAGAGCGACCTCACGGACGCGATCGAGAAGATCCTGCTCGGCGCTGAGCGCCAGGTAGTGATGACCGATGCGGACCGGCGGCGCACCGCCTACCACGAGTCCGGCCACGCCCTGGTCGGCATGCTCACCTCCGGCGCGGATCCGGTGCGGAAGATCTCAATCATCCCGCGCGGCCAGGCGCTCGGCGTCACCCTCTCGACCCCGGAGAGCGACCGGTACAACTACCGCCGCGAGGAGCTCCTTGCGCAGATCAAGGTCGCACTCGGCGGGCGCGCCGCGGAGAAGATCGTCTTCGATGATCTGAGCACGGGCGCCGAGTCGGACATCCAGAACCTGACCCAGGTCGCCCGCGGGATGGTCGGCCGCTGGGGAATGAGCGACGCGGTCGGCCCGATCGCCGTCACCGACGGCCGCCAGGACGGCGCTCTCCTCCCCGGCTCGGCGCCCGCCTCCGAGCCGACCCAGGAGCTGGTCGACCAGGAGGTCCGCCGCATCGTCGACGAGGCCGAGAACGACGTGATCCAGCTGCTCGAGCAGGAGCGCGAACGCCTCGAGGCCCTCGCCACGGCCCTTCTGGAGCGCGAGACGCTTGACCAGCCGGAGGCCTACGAGGTTGCGGGCGTCCCCTTGCCGGAGGGCGACGCGGCCGAGCAGGCCAAGGCGAAGGTCAGCCCCTAGCCCGGCGAGGTCCCTGCGCGTCGCTCAGCTGAGCGGAACCTCGACGGCGGCGTCCTGCTTCGGGTAGTACTCCTGCACCCGCTCGGCGCCGTACTTCGCCCCGAATCTCTCGACGGTGTCCGACACGGCCGCCGCATCCTCGATCGGCTTCGCGGTCACGCGAAACTCCGCGCCATCGGCGGCCAGCCGAATCTCCGGCGTCTTCACGATGTTCCTGTACCAGCTCGTGTCCGTGCCGTTGATCGGGAGAAGGAGGAGCCTCTCGCCCTCCTGAACGAACCAGACCGGCCGAGAGCTCTCGCGGCCGGACTTGCGCCCCGTGACGGTGAGCTCGACCTCACTCCTGTCCTCCAGCGCATCCTTGAACTCTCCAGAAGCGATGGGTTCGACACTACTACGAACGATCCGGGTCAACGGGCCAGGGCTTCTGCACTCCTAAAGGCACCGATGACGATGTTGTTGATGAAGCTCGTGTGATCGATGCGTCGGCGTACGCTGCCCCTAGCCGGCTACGAACTGGTCGGCATGGCGACCACGCGTGACAAGGAGACAGGCATGGACGTGAAGGAGACCATCGAGGCGGCGCGCGAGTCACTCACGGTGCGTCGCGTCTACGGCGAGCCCTACGAGCGCAATGGGGTGACGGTGATCCCGGCCGCGTCCGTCCAGGGCGGCGGCGGGGGAGGCAGCGGCGAAGAGCCCGAAGGCAAGACGGGCGGCGGTGGCGGCTTCGGCCTGCGCGCCCGGCCGGTCGGGGCATACGTGATCCGCGGCGAGCAGGTGTACTGGGAGTCCGCGCTCGATCTGAACAGGGTGATCCTCGGCGGGCAGGTGGTAGCCCTGGTTGCCCTGCTGGTGTTGCGGTCGATCAGGCGATCCCGCAGGTAGATCAGGAGGCCGCGTAGTCCCGGCTGCCCATTATGTGCAGCGAGACATAGGGCTCGTCGCCCACGACCCAGCTGTCGTGACCGGGCGGCACGTAGAAGAAGTCTCCGGCGCGCATCACGACCTCTGGACCGTCGTCCATCTTCGCGACCGCTTCGCCGGCCAGCACGAGCCCGACGTGCTCAACCTTGCACGAGCTCTCGCCGGTCGCCGGACCAATGTGCTCCGACCATTTCCATCCCGGCTCGTAGGTCGCCCGGCCCAGGGTCATCGGACCCACGCGGTAGACCTCGAATCGGCCCTTCTCGAAGGTCCGCACATCGGTCGGGCTATCGAAGTTGATGAGCTCGAGATCCATGGGGTTCCTTCCGTGTATGTCGCTAAGGCTTGAGCTTCCGCCCGCTCGTAAACAGCCACTGGCTCCAGGCCAGCAGCGCCAGGCACATGGCGGCGACGACCGCGAAGGCGATCCAGGGGCTGACATCGGAGACGCCGAGGAAGCCGTAGCGGATCGCCTCCACGACGTAGAAGAGCGGGTTGACGTGGGAGAGCTGCTCCCACGGCGAACCGAGGCGCGAGACCGAGTAGAAGACGCCGCCGAGGAAGGTGAGGGGGAGGATCACGATGTTGTTGATGAAACTCGTGTGGTCGAAGGTCTCGGCGTAGATGCCGACGATCGTGCCGAGCGCGCCGAAGCCGCAGACCAGGAGGAGCACGGCGACGACGAGCAGGGCGGGGTGGACGACCGGCGCGCCGGTGATCGGGATCGCCAGGGCGGCGAGGCCGGCGCCGATGATCAGCGCCCGGAAGGCGCCGCCGACCAGGTAGCCGAGGTTGACCTGCCAGTTGTGGATCGGGGCGGCGAGGACGTCGTCGATATAGCGGTCGGAGCGGCCCTGGAAAATCGTCGAGGCGTTGTTGGAGTAAGCGGCCTGCGCCATCGCCATCGCGATCAGGCCGGGGACGATGAACTGGTCGTAGTCGAAGCCGTCGACCTGCTTGATCCGGCCGCCCAGGCTTAAGCCGAAGACGACGATGAAGAGCAGGGAGGAGACGACCGGCGCGAGCGTCGTCTGGGTCCAGAGCCGCAGGACGCGGTGGCACTCGCGCCGCGAGAGCCAGAGGAACCCCTGCCAGGGGCTGGCCGCCGCGGCCGCATTGGTGTCGGTGGACGCCATCGGCACCGATTATGGAGATCCCTTAGGTTCCGGCCGTGACCCGGGAGGACGTCGACCGCTGGCTCGAGGCCTACGTGGAGGCCTGGAGGACCTACGACCGCGAGCGAATCGAGGCCCTGTTCGCCGAGGACGTCAGCTACCGCTATCACCCGGCCGACGAGCCGATCGAGGGTCGCGCGGCTGTGGTCGAGTCTTGGCTGGGGGAGGGTGATCACCCCGACGCCTCGGAGCGTGACGAACCGGGCACCTACGAGGCCGGCTATCGCGCCATCGCCGTTGACGGCGACGTCGCCGTCGCCACCGGCACCAGCTCCTACAGCGACTCACACGGCGGCCCGGTCACGAGGGTCTACGACAACTGCTTCGTGATTCGCTTCGACTCGGAGGGGCGGTGCCGCGAGTTCACCGAGTGGTTCATGAAGAGGAAGAGCCCGTAGGGGCGGGCTGCTCCGAGGCGGCTGTCTCGACATCGCGCCGACCCGCGGCGACGGTCTTCATGTAGACGTCCTCGAGGGTGGCGGCGTCGAAGGTCTCCTTGAGGCCGGCGGCGGTGTCGCGGGCCATGATCCGCCCGCCGCCGATCAGCGCGATCTCCTCGCAAAGCGCCTCGGCCTCCTCGAGGTAGTGGGTGGTGAGCAGGATCGTCGTGCCGCGCTCGTGCAGGCGGCGGATGTAGCGCCAGAGCTCGTGGCGGAGCTCGAGGTCGACACCGGCCGTCGGCTCGTCGAGGATCACCAGGCGGGGCTCGTGGAGCAGAGCCCTGGCAAGGAGCAGGCGGCGGCGCATCCCGCCCGAGAGCTTGGGCGCGCGCACGTCGCGCTTCGCCCGCAGGTCGAAGACGTCGATCATCTCCTCGGCGCGCTCAGAGGCCGCCGCGCCGCTCATCCCGTAGTAGCCGCCGTGGTAGACGAGCGTCTCGTGGACCGTAAGGAAGCGGTCGAGGTTGGGCTCCTGCTCGGCGACGCCGATCAGCCGCCGCGCCTCCATGGAGCCGCCGGGATGGCCGAAGACGGAGATCTCGCCGCCGGTCAGCCGGATCAGGTTGCAGACCGCGCTGATCAGGGTGGTCTTGCCGGCGCCGTTCGGGCCGAGCAGGCCGAAGAAGCTGCCGGCCGGCACCTCGAGGTCGAGGGCGTCGAGCGCGAGGGTGCCGTCGTCGTAGCGCTTGGTCAGCTGGCGTAGCTGGAGGGCGGGGGTCACCCCTCCATGATTGCGATTCGCCGAAGTCAGCTCGCCTGGCTCGCCTGCTCGACCTCCAGAAGCGCTACCTCGTAGTGCTCCACTGTCGCCGTCTCGCCGGGCCCAGTGACCTCCTCGCGAACGCGAGTAGCCTCGTCCTCGCTCGCCCGCATCGCCTCCTCGCCCTCCCACAGCGAGATGACGACGATCGTTCCGTTCTGCCGGTCGGACAGGAAGACGACGCCCTTCATGCCTTCGGTCTGCCCGGGCTCGGTCGGCAGCACGTGCTTCTTCGTCTGCAGGGCCTCATCCATGGCCTCGGGTGCCGCACCGTCGTAGCGGGTTACGCGAGCATGCATATCGTCCTCCTCTTGGGCTCGGGATCTCGCCAGCAGGTCCTATCCCATCACCTGGCGGACGAGTGCGCTCGCCGCTCCCGCTTTCACGCGGGAGCAGGCGTCTCCTCCGTGCCAGCCTCAGTACCTCTTCGCAAGTGAGCCGCGGTCTCGCCAGCTGAGGTCTTCGCCACCAAGGTGGCCCCCTGCGGCCCTTGACCTGTTCGCCACAGAGCAATAGGGTCAGCCCCTGCGCAATTGCGCCGAGTGCCTCGTCGACCCCATCTGCGCCCCGCAATCCACTGAGGGCCATCACCAGCCCCGGAAGCCGCGAGTCAGGAGCCGCAGATGGAATCCTCAGCCTCGTCCAAGCAGACCGCCGCCGATCCGGGCACGGCCCACGAGGGAGTGATCCGACCCTTCAGCATCGAGGTCCCTCAAGAGGATCTCGACGAGCTTCGCCGACGCATAACCGCCACCCGCTGGCCCTCCAAGGAGCTCGTCAACGATCGCTCGCAGGGCGTGCAACGGGCGACGATCCAGGCCCTCGCCCGCTACTGGGCGATGGATTACGACTGGCGCGCGTGCGAGGCGAGACTGAACGAGCTGCCGCAGTTCACGACCGAGATCGACGGGGTCGACGTCCATTTCATCCACGTGCGGTCGGATCACGAGGACGCGTTGCCGCTGATCATGACGCACGGCTGGCCCGGCTCGGTCATCGATTTGCTCGAGAGCATCGGTCCGCTCACCGATCCGACCGCGCACGGCGGCCGCGCCGAGGATGCGTTCCACCTCGTGCTGCCCTCCCTGCCCGGCTACGGCTTCTCGGGCGAGCCGACAGAACTCGGCTGGAACGTCGGCCGCGTTGCGCAGGCCTGGGCGGAGTTGATGCACCGCCTCGGCTACACCCGCTATGTCGCCCAGGGCGGCGACGTGGGCGCCGCGGTCACCGACGCGATGGGACGGCAGGCACCCAACGGGCTGCTCGGCATCCACATGAACCTGCTCGTAACGGTGCTGGGCGCCCCTCCGCCGGCGGAGTCCGAGGAGGAACGCGCGGCGGCCGATCAGCTCGCCACATTCAGGGAGAGCGGCTTCGGCTACTTCCTGGAGATGGCCACGCGGCCCCAGACGATCGGCTACGCCCTCCTGGATTCACCCGTCGCACTGGCCGCCTGGATGCTCGACCACGACACGGACAGCTACTACAAGATCTCCCGCGCCTTCGTCGACGGCGAGCCCGTGGGCAATCTCACCCGGGCACACATCGTCGACAACATCACGACGTACTGGCTAACGGGCACCGGGGCCTCGGCGGCGCGATCGTACTGGGAGGACGGACGAGCCCAAGCCGAAGCTCTTGCGTCCGGCCAGCCTCCTCCGGAAGTCTCGCTCCCGGTCGGCTTCACCACTTTCCCCGGCGAGATCTGGCGGACCCCGCGCAGCTGGGTCGAGAACTCCTACCCGAACGTCACCTACTTCAACGAGGTCGACAAGGGCGGTCACTTCGCCGCCTGGGAGGAGCCCGAGTTGTTCTCGGAGGAGCTCCGGGCAGCGTTCAGCTCGGTGCGGTGACCGCTAGTCACTGAGATAGCTGCTTTGGACGACCACGGGCCGGGGGGATGGCTTAGCACCGTCGCTGCTCGGTTGCGCGACGAGCGAACTCCGGACTACGCGAGATCCAACACGAGGGCGAGGGCCTCGTCGACTGCGCCCATCTCCCGGGCCGACAGGCGCCCGGCCAGCCTGTCAAGCCGCTCGATGTCGAGGGCCCGCAGCTGCTCGACCATGACCCGCGTGGGTCGCCCTTCGATCTCGATCTCCGGCCGAAACGTCGCCGCCGCGGCAGATGTCGAAGTCGGTGCGACGACCGCGGTTGAGAGCCCCAGCAGCTCCTCGGCTTGAACGATCAGCCCGTAGCGGACACCCTTCTGCTCGCCCCCCTTGCCGCGCGGAAACCTGATCCGGTAGATCTCCCCTCGGGTCACGCCGGCCAGTCAGCGGACACGGCGTCCATGTCAGCCATCAGTGCACGACGCTCCTCGCTGTCGTCGGGGTCATCGGCGAGTCGCGACACCTCGTCGGCCAAGGCTGAGCGCCGGGTGCGGCGCTTGCCTGCCTCGACCAGCGCCTCGCGCACTGCCTCAGACTCGTTTCGGCCCTCGCGCATGAGTACGTCGAGCGCCTGCTCAGAGGCTTGGTCTAAACGCGCGCGTACGGTCCGGGACGCCATGGAGGCACTGTAGCACATATTGTGCTACATCCACATCGGCCGCAAATGAATCGTGGAACTTCTCCCGGTCGAGGAAAAGGAAGCCATCCTGCGGCGGCAAGATTGGCGGCGCAGGTCCGTCCTTGGGAAAACCGGCAATCAGGGTGTTCACCGACTCGCCCTGTCCGGCGCGAAGGCCGCGATGTAGACGAGCGCCGCCACGTTGGGGTCATTGCCAGCCTCGGTGATCACCGCTCCGCCGTAGGAATGTCCAACCAGGATCACTGGTTCGCCCTGCGCGTCGATGACGCGCTTGGTCACAGCGACGTCATCTTCGAGCGAGAGAGTCGGATTCTGGACGATGCTGACCTTGCAGCCGTCCTTCTTCAGGACGTTGTAGGCACCCTCCCAGCCCGAGCCGTCGACGAAACCGCCGTGGACGAGAACGACGTTGTCCGTTGCCATGATGCTCTCCTTCTCCCAGGAATCGGACGCGGTGCATCGTATGCCTGCGTTGCGTGCAAGGCGGGGGCCGACCCGGTCCGCCGCGAACGCCCCCGCTTCGCGCGAAAAGCGGAAGGCTCTCGGATGCCCCCGGTTTCCCGGGGGTAGGGTGGGGCCATGGAGGTCTCGAGCATCCTCGGTCGGGTCGGGTTGCCGGCTCCGGTCGCGGAGCTGGCCGCGCGCGAGTGGGACGCGGTGGTGGTCGGCGGCGGTCACAACGGGCTCGCCGCGGCGGCCTACCTGGCGCGGGCGGGGCAGTCGGTGCTGGTGCTGGAGCGGCGCGAGCGGCTTGGCGGGGCCTGCACCCTGGAGCAGCCCTTCGAGGACGAGCGCTTCCTGGTCAGCCCCTGCGCCTACGTGGTCGGACTGCTCGACGGGCTGGTGATCGAAGAGCTCGACCTGCCCGGCCGCGGCTACCGGGTCACGCCGGCCGACCCGAACCTCTGGTGCCCGTTCGCCGACGGCAGCTCATTCGCCCAGTTCCTCGACGACGAGGACACGGCCGCCCACATGCGCGAGAACGGCTTCTCGGAGGCCGACATCCGCGGCGCGCTCGCCTATGAGGAGACCTTCGACCGGATTCGCCGCCTGCTCCGCGCCGGGCCCGGGGGCGACCTCTGGCGTGGCCCCTCGCCCAGCCGCGAGCGAATCGAGGAGATCCTCGGCGACGACGAGCTGATCTCGATCGTTTTCGAGGAGCCGATCGCCGAGTCCCTTGCCCGGTACGTGGACGACGAGCGGCTGGTCCATGCGCTCTTCGGCCAGGGCGTGATCGGGGAGTGGGCGGGGCCGCGCGATCCGGGAACAGCCTCGGTCCACTTGATGCACGGCATGGGCGAGGTCGAAGGGCATGGCGGCTCGTGGGGCTACGTCGAGGGAGGCATGGGGAGGGTCTCCTTCGCGATCGCCGACGCCGCGCGCGAGGCGGGCGCGACGCTCGCCGCCGGCGTGCCGGTGGCGCGGATAGTGCCCGGCGAGGGGGTCGAGCTCGAGAGCGGCGAGCTGATCCGGGCGCGGCGCGTGCTCAGCAACGCCGATCCGAAGCGGATGCTGGGGATGCTGCCGGCCGACGGGGTGCCCGCCGAGTACCGAGAGCGCCTCGAGCGCTGGGAGGTGCGCTCGCCGGTGGTCAAGGTGAACGCCGCGCTCAACAAGCTCCCGACCTTCACCGCCGCCGGATCGGTCGAGCCGCACCGGGCGATGGTGACGGTCACCCACGGGCTCGACGCGGCGCAGGAGGCATTCGAGTCGGCGAAGCGCGGGGATCCGGCGGTCGCCTGGGCCGAGCTCTACTTCCAGACCGCCTACGACTCGAGTGTTGCGCCGCCCGGCGCCCACGTGATGAGCGCCTTCGCACAGTACGCGCCGTACGAGCTCGCCGAGGGCGACTGGGACGGCCGCCGCGACGAGATCGGCGAGCTCGTCCTCGACCTGATCGAGGGGTACGCGCCCGACGTACGCGATTGCGCGTCGGAGTTGCAGGTGCTCGGCCCGCCGGACATCGAGGCCAGGATCGGCCTCACCGGCGGCAACATCTTCCAGGGTGAGACGCTGCCCAACCAGATGTGGGACCGGCGCCTGGAGGCGCGGACGCCGGTGGAGGGGCTCTACCTCTGCGGCGCCGCCACCCATCCGGCGGGCTCGGTGATCGCGCTGAACGGGCGCAACGCGGCGATGGCGGTGCTCGAGGACGTCGGGGTCGCGCAGCCGTCTCTCACCGGGTGATGGAGGCCGTCCCGCACAGGGTGGTGGTGATCGGCGGTGGCTTCGGCGGGCTGCAGGCCGTCAACCACCTCGCCCGCGCGCCGCTCGAGGTGACCCTGATCGACCGGCGCAACTTCCACCTCTTCCAGCCGCTGACTTACCAGATCGCCACTGGGGCGCTCTCGCCCGAAGAGGTCTGCTATCCGCTGCGCGCCATCTACAAGCGTCGCCCAAACGTCCGGGTGCTTCTGGGGGAGGTGACCGACTTCGACCTCGAGGCGCGAACCGTGCGTGTCGAGCCTGGGGCAGGGGAAGCGGGGCCTCAGTCGATCGTCTACGACACGCTGATCGCGGCCGGTGGGTCACGCTACTCGTACTTCGGCCACGACGAGTGGCAGAGCGTCGCGCGGGAGGTGAAGTCGCTGGAGAGCGCCCTGGCGGTGCGTGGCCAGATCCTGAGCGCCTTCGAGGCGGCCGAGCTCGAGCCCGACGAGGAGCGCCGCCGGGCGTGGCTGACCTTCGTGGTGGTCGGCGCCGGGCCGACCGGGGTCGAGATGGCCGGTCAGATCGGGGAGCTCGCCCGGGACACCCTGCGCCGCGACTTTCGCTCCATCGATTCGCGGGAGGGACGCGTGCTCCTGGTCGAGTTGGCCGACCGGGTGCTCACCACCTTCCCGCCCTCCCTGTCGCGCAAGGCCGCCCGCTCGCTCGAGCGCCTCGGGGTCACCCCGCTGCTGCAGCGGACGGTGGTGGGAATCGACGAGGAGTCCGTCACCGTCGAGGCGGCCGATCACAGCC
>DASXSZ010000131.1:0-12253 GCA_036505735.1 Solirubrobacterales bacterium | reverse complement strand
GAGGCCGTCGATCGCGGTCGCGTTGCGCTCCCGCGCCTCGCGCACCAGGGAGCTCGGCGAGCCTGCGTAGACAAGGTCGACCACCACGGTCTCGGCCTCGAGGAGCTCCGGGTCGAGCGGCAGATCGCCGAAGGGCTCCTCGTCCCCCATCCCGACGGCCGTGCAGTTGACGATCAGGTCGTAGGTGCCGCCCCGAGCCTGGTCGGCGCTGACCGGCGTCAGGCGGCCCTCGGCGGTCGTTCCAGCCTGGGCTCGCGCCAGGTCTCTCACAAGCTCGTCGGCCCGGGCGCCGGTGCGGTTCCAGACCGACACCGCGGCTCCTCGTCCGGCGAGCGCCCAGACCGCCGCGCGGGCGGAACCTCCTGCGCCAAGCACCAGGGCCGTCCTCCCCGTGACCGGATCCGGCAGCGCGGCCAGCAGGCCCGTCGCGTCGGTGTTGTCCGCCCGGATCCCGTCGCCTCCGAGGCTGAGCGTGTTCGCGGCGCCGATCTGAGTCGCCGCGTCGGAGGCCTCATCCGCGATCGCGAGAGCCGCCTCCTTGTGTGGGATCGTGACGTTGGCCCCGACGAACCCCTCCGCGGGTAGCGCGCGGACCCGCCGGGCGAACTCCGCGGGCTCGAGGTCGATCGCCTCGTAGCGCCACTCGGCGCCCAGCCCGAGCGCCTCCAGCGCGGCGTTATGCATCGCCGGGGAGCGGGAGTGCGAGACAGGGTGCCCCAGGACCGCGAGCCGCTTCACGACCGCCTCGGCTTCGACCGGGTCAACTCCGGCAATTCGCGGGCGCGCGGCCCGCGTTGTAGGCCGCAACGAGCTGATTGAACTCGTTCTCGGTCACCGCGAAGCAGTGGTGGCCGTTGCCGTTGGCCCGGAGCACGTAGTAGACGTAGTTGACCTTTGCGGGGTGCGCCGCGGCCTTGATCGCATCGAGACCTGGGTTGCCGATGGGCGTCGGAGTCAGCCCGGCGTGGGTGCGCGTGTTGTACAGCGAGGGCGAGTGGAGCTGTGCATTGGTGATGTCCCCGGTGTAGTTGTGGAACTCGTAGCGCGTCGTGGCATCGATTCCGAGCGGCATTCCACGGCGCAGGCGGTTGTAAATCACAGCGGCGACCAACGGCCGCTCGGACGGGATCTGCACCTCCTTGTCGATCATCGAGGCAATGGTGAGGACGTCGTAGATCGTCAGGTTCTTGGACTTCGCGTATGACATATTCACGCCGGCGATGTTCTGCCTGAACGCCTGGAGCTGCTCGGAAACGAGCTGGTCGACGCTCGCCCCGGGGTCGAGCTGGTACGTGGCCGGGAACAGGAAGCCCTCGAGGGACTTGGGGTTGTCGGCGCCGTACTTGTTGGGGTCGAAGCCCTTGAAGCTCTTGCTCGCCGCCAGGTAGTCCCCGCTCAGCCCGAGGTCCTTGACCGTCGCGGCTATCTGGACCCGGTCCTCGCCCTCCGGGATGGTCACGGTCACCTTGCCGCCGGAGCTCGTCAGCCGGTCGATCGCGGTCCCGTAGCTCATGTCGTGGGCTAGGACATAGCGGCCCGGCAGGATCTCGTCGCTCTTCCCGGAAAGCTTCAGGCGCCACTCGAAGAGGGTGCCGTTCGAGACCACGTCGTTCTTGCTCAGCAGGTCGGCCACGTCGGCCGCGCTCGCGCCCTCGGGCACGGTGACGATCACCTCGCCCGAACCGTCGCCGGGATCGAACGGGGGCGGTTGGAAGAACGCGATCAGAAACCAGGCGACCAGCGCGCCGACCAGCAGCAGCCCCAGGGCGAGGATGCGGCGCCGCCTGTAGGGGCGCC
Source organism: Solirubrobacterales bacterium (assembly GCA_036505735.1). GTDB lineage: Bacteria > Actinomycetota > Thermoleophilia > Solirubrobacterales > 70-9 > DASUPK01. The sequence continues at coordinate 10,456 of DASXSZ010000131.1, read as the reverse complement.
GCGGCCCGCGGGGACCGGGATCGCCGCCGTCACCGCCAGAGCCGGTGGGGGCTGGGGGCACGGGGGCCTTGGCGGGAGCCGGGCGCTCGGCTGTCTTCGTCGACGTCTTGGCGGCCTTGCGAGGCTCGCGCGACTTGCTGCGACGGGACTCGCGCTCGCGACGGCGCCGCTCGCGCTCGAGCGATGCGGGATCGTCGCGCCCGAACTCGTCGGTTGGGGGCTTCGGCCCCTCGCCCGGCGCGGTCAGGTTGCCCTCGGTGTCGGCGAACCAGTCCTGCTCTTCGGCCACCTAGTGATCCTCCCGTGACATCAAGTAGGACTCGAGCAGGTGCGCGGCCGCGAGCGAGTCGCGGTCGGCCCGCGCCCCCCGGCGCGCGCTCTCCTCCGCCATGCGGGTGGTGAGGCGCTCGTCGTATGTGTCGACCGGCACGTCCAGCAGCTCGCTCAGCTCCGCGGCGAATGCCCTGCTCAGCTCGGCTTGCTCGCCCTCCTCCCCCGACAGGGTGGTGGGCAAACCGACCACGACGCGCTCGGCACCCTCGGCTGAGACCAGCTCGGCGATCACCTTGGCGTCGGGCGGTTCCACCGCCGCCAGGGGCCGGACCAGCGTCCCGCTCGGGTCTGAGATCGCACAGCCGCAGCGGGCGGTGCCGTAATCGAGGGCGAGCACCCGCAAACCGTACGAACTATCGGGCCGCTACCGCGGCCTGCTCGGGCTCTGGGAGCCGCTCGCTCGCCGACTCGGGGCTGTCCGGCGCCACCTCGGTGCCGGCGATCATCCTCGAGTCGACGTTGCGCGGGTGATGGCAGGCTGCCGCCTGACCGGACTCGTAATCGGCCAGCGGCGGCTCGTCCTGTGAGCAGATCTCTGTGGCCCATGGGCAGCGCGTGTGGAAGCGGCAGGCCGAAGGCGGATTGACTGGGCTCGGCACGTCGCCCTCGAGAACCACGGGGGTTCGCTCGGCGTTCGCCTTCGGGTCCGGGATCGGCACGGCCGAGAGCAGGGCGACCGAGTAGGGGTGGATCGGCCGCTCGTAGAGCACGCTCGCCGGCGAGCGCTCGACAATCTTGCCGAGGTACATCACCGCGATCCGGTCGGAGACGTGGCGGACGACGCCGAGATCGTGCGCCACGAAGATGTAGGAGAGGTTGAACTCGTCCTGCAGGTCCTCGAGGAGGTTGATGATCTGGGCCTGAATCGACACATCGAGCGCGGAGACCGGCTCGTCGGCGATGATCAGCTTCGGGCGTAGCGCCAGTGCCCTCGCGATCCCGATCCTCTGGCGCTGCCCGCCGGAGAACTCGTGCGGATAGCGGTTGTAGTGCTCGGGCTGCAGGCCGACACGATCCATCAGCTGCTGGACTTCGCGGCGAAGCTGATCGCCGGACGCCAGGCCGTGCAGCAGCAGCGGGTCGCCGATGATCTGCCCCACCCTCTTGCGCGGATTGAGCGAGGCGTAGGGATCCTGGAAGATCATCTGGACCTCGCGACGGATCGGGCGCAGCTCTCGCCGCGAGAGACCGACCAGCTCCCGGCCCCGGAAGTGGACCGAGCCGGCGGTGGGCTCGAGCAGCTGAATGATCGTCCGGCAGAGGGTCGACTTGCCGCAGCCGGACTCGCCCACCAGGCCGAGGGTCTCGCCCTCGTGCAGGGTCAGGCTGCAGTCGTCCACCGCCTTGACGCTCGCCACCTCGCGGTCGAACAGGATTCCCGACTTGATCGGGAAGTGCTTGACGAGGTGCTCGACCTCGAGGAGGGGATCGCCCTTGGCCATGATTAAACGGGTTCCCGCTTGGCTGCGCCTGCGGGGGACCCTCGCATAACGACCTCCAGCGCGATCCGGCCCTCGACCTCGCGGAGGTCCTGCTTCTCCTTGGGATCGAGCCAGCAGCGATCCGGATGCCCCTTCGCCCTCGGCAGGCGTTCGACCAGATCCGGCAGCTCGGTGCACTTCTCGAATGCGTGGGGGCATCGCGGCCGGAAGCGGCACCCGGGGGGCAGGGCCAGTAGCGATGGGGGCTGCCCCCCGACCTGCGACAGGCGCTCGGGCCGCTCCTGGTCGAGGCGCGCGATCGAGCCGAGCAGGCCCCAGGTGTACGGGTGCTGGGGGTCGTAGAAGATCTCGTCGAGCGTCCCCTGCTCGACGATCTGCCCCGCGTACATGACCATGACCCGATCGGCCACCTCGGCGACGACCCCGAGATCGTGGGTGATCAGGATCACCGAGAGCCCATGCTCCTGGTTCAGGTCCTGAAGCAGCTCGAGGATCTGCGCCTGGATCGTGACGTCGAGCGCCGTGGAGGGCTCGTCCGCGATCAGGATCGCCGGCTCGAGGGCGAGGGCCATCGCGATCATCGCCCGCTGGCGCATCCCGCCGGAGTACTCGAAGGGGTAGTGCTGGGCGCGCGTCTCCGGGTCCGGGATCCCGACCGAGCCGAGGGCCTCGACCGCCTTCCGCTGGGCCGCAGCCTTGTTCATGTCACGGTGGGCGACGATCGCCTCGACGATCTGATCGCCGATCTTCTGGACCGGATTGAACGACGACATCGGGTCCTGGAAGACCATCGCGATTCGGTCGCCCCGGATCGTCTGGAGCTCCTCGTCGCTGGCCGTGGTCAGCTCCTTGCCCTGGTAGCGCACCGATCCCGAGATCCGGGCGTTCTTGCCGCGCGTGAGGCCTACCACCGTCATCGCCGTGACCGACTTCCCGCAACCGGACTCCCCGACGATGCTGAGCACCTCCCCGGCCTCGAGCGAGAAGGAGACGCCGCCGACGGCGTGCACGGTCCCCTCGTCGGTCGCGAAATCGACCTTCAAGTCGTCAACCTCAAGCAGTGGTCCGGCCATCAGCCGCTGAGCCTGATCCTTGGGTCGAGCACCGCGTAGATGATGTCGACAGCCGCGCTCAGGACGACCACGAAGAAGGCACCGAACATTGTGATCACGAGGACCGGAGGAACGTCGAGCTGCTGAATCGAGGTGGCCGCGTACTGGCCGACCCCCTGGAGGTTGAAGACCGTCTCGGTGAGGATCGCCCCGCCGCCGATCACGGCCGCGAAGTCCAGGCCGAAGAGCGAGATCACGGGGATCAGGGAATTCCGCAGGACGTGGTGGATCAGGATCCGTCGTTCGCTCAGCCCCTTGGCCCTGGCGGTCCGGACGTAGTCCTCGTTGATCGAGTCGAGGATGTTGGATCGCAGGACCCTGGAATAGAACCCGATGAAGAGCACCGAGAGGACGAACCAGGGCAGGATCATGTGAGTGAGCCATCCCCAGGGGTCCTGGGTTAACGGCACGTAGCCACCGGCCGGGAAGATCTGCACCTTGTAGGCGAACGCCCAGAGCACCAGCGCGCCGAGCAGGAACACTGGCGTCGAGACACCGACCAGCGCAAGCACCGTGAGGCCCGTGTCGGTGAACTTTCCCGCCTTCACCGCGCTGATCACGCCGAAGAGGATCCCGAACCCGAGCCAGATCACCCCCGCCCCGATCGCCAGGGACAGGGTGGCCGGCAGGTCCCGCTTGATCTCGTCCACGACGTTGATCTGCTGCGAGTAGGAGACAACGGTGCCGGTGAAGATCTTCTTCATCGTGATCCCGTACTGCTCGTAGATCGGCTTGTCGAAGCCCCAGTCCTTGCGGATCGCCTCGCGCGTCTCCGGAGTGGAGGTACGGCCACCGAGCCTCACCGCCGGATCTCCGTTCGGGATCGCCTGGAAGATCAGGAAGGTGAGCACTGAGATCGCGAACAGCACCGCGAACATGGCAAACAATCGGCGGATGAGGAAGCGGGCCATCAGTGCTCCATGCGCACCTGCGCGCGCGGGTCGAGAGCGTCGCGGACGCCGTCACCGAAGACGTTGATCCCCAGGACCGCGAGCACCAGCATCCCGCCCGGGATCAGGGTCAGGTGCATGGCGCTTGGAATCAGGCGAATGCCATCACCGATCATCGTCCCCCAGGAGGGGTTCGGCGGCTGAACCCCAGCCCCGAGGAACGAGAGGGCCGCCTCCAGCAGGATCGCGTTGGCGATCATCAGCGGGATGAAGACGATGATGCTCGAGGCGATGTTCGGGAGGATCTCCCGGGACATGATCCGCAGGTTCCCGGCACCCTGCGAGCGCGCCGCCTCGACGAACTCCTTCTCGCGCAGGCTCAGCACCTGGCCCCGTAGCGGCTTCGCCATGTACGGGACGTAGACGACGCCGATGATGATCGCCGGGATCCACAGGGACGTCCCGTTGATCGTGAATAAGCCGAAGTTGAGGCCGCCGACCGCCAGCGCGGTCCCGAGCGCGATCCCGAGCAGGATCACCGGATAGGCCCAGATCAGGTCCATCGTCCGGGAGAGCACCCCGTCGAGGACTCCGCGGTAATACCCCGCCGTGAGGGCGATCACGGTTGCCAGGAGGCAGCTGATGAATGTCGCGATGAAGCCGATCTCGAGCGAGTTGCGGCCGCCGTAGAGCAGGCGGACCGCGACGTCGCGGCCATTGGAGTCGGCCCCAAGCAGGAAGTGGCTGGTCCACGTGGGGCCGATGGGGATGCCTCCGACCGAGACGACGTCCTTAGTCTCGCCGCGGACCTTGACGGTGTCCGTGATGTGGTTCGCCGACGGGGTCGTGTGCGCGACGTGCTTGGCGTAGAGCGGCGCGCACAGGCACATCAGGACGATGATCACGAACATCGCCCCGAAGGCCAGCGCCGTCTTGTTGCGCCGCAGGCGGCGCATCGCCAGCTGGTAGGGACCGACGCCGGCTTGGCCCTCGATCACCCCCTCTCCAAGCCCGAAACTCGGCTCAAGGGCGGCGGGCTTCCCCGGGCTTGGAGCGGTCGGGTCTACTGCCATCTCATCGCGGGGCGCCCTGGCACGCCCCAGATTGTCCTCTTATCCGGTTGTGGGTCCTACTTCAGTTGCCAAGTGCTCCAGTCGTTCAGGTACGTCGGATGCACCACGGCCGAATCGAAATCGATCCGGTCGCTGAAGAACTTCGGCACTTGCTCCGACCCGTAGACGACCACGTACGCCTTCTTGGCCGTGTACTCGTCGACGGCCTGCCACTGGCTGGCCACCGAGTCGAGCTTCGCGGACGGAGTCGGCTCCAGCTTGGCGATCTGCTGGTCGATGAACGGGTCACTGACGTTGCCGAAATTCTCATTGTTGACTGGCTGAATCGAGCTGGTCGCCAGCAGCAGGTAGAAGTCGACCGGGTTCGGGAAGTCCTGAATCCAGTCGGCGAAGCCCGTCTGCGGCATCGTCTTCGCGTTTCCGATCGTCGGGAAGTAGGTCGTGTCCGAGATCAGCTTCGGAGTGGCCTTGTACCCGATCTTGTTGAGCAAGTCGGCGTAGTACTCCACGTACTGCGTCCGCGGCGCGCGCTGCTCGCCCCAGACGGTGATCGACTGGCCGGCCGTGCCCGACTGCTGAACGAGCTGCTGCGCCTTGGCGATGTCGCCGTGGCCGTCCGCGGGCCCGTACGGGCAGTCGCTGGTCGGATGGCCGGGAATCCCCTCCGGGAGGAAGAAGCATCCCGGCTCCAGGAACCCGCTCGCCAGTCGCTGCAGCGCCGGACGGTCGATCGCCACGTTGACGGCCTGGCGCGCCAGCTCGTTGTTGAACGGCGGCAGGGTGACGTTCATGAAGAAGTAGAACGTCGACGGGATAGTCACCGCCTCGAACCTGTCGCTCGCCTGCGAGCGAACCTGCGGGACGATCGACGGCGGCAGGGTGTCGCCGGCATCGAAGTTGTCCGCCTGGTTGTTGAGGACCTTCTGCGCCTCCGTCTGGGTGTTCGACTCGATCGTCACGTCGATCCTGTCGAGGTGACCCACCGGGATGTCAGGAACGTTCAGCGCCGCCCACTTCGGATTCTTGACCACGCTGTACGACTTGTTCGGGACGATGTCGGTGAGCATGTACGGCCCGCTGCTCGGCGGCATGTCGGTCGTCAGGGTGTGCTCAGGCGTGCCGCATGGAACCAGGCCCAGCTCGGGGAACGCCAGCACGTTCGTGAACGCGCCGTAGGGCTTGTCGAGCTGGATCGTGATCTTGCCCGTGGCATCGTCGGTCGTGATGCCGGTGATGTGATCCGACTGTCCCTTGTCGAAAGCAGTCGCGCCCGAGACGTTGTCGGTGAAGAAGCTCTTGCCGCCCCAGTTGACCTTGATCATCCGCTCGGCCGTGCAGGCGAAGTCGCTCGCCTTGATGGGCGTCCCGTCGGAGAAGACGAGACCCTTGCGAAGGGTCATGGTGTACGTCTTTCCGTCCGCTGAGATCGTGGGGAGGGCCGTGGCGAGACCCGGGATCACGTCATTTCCGGTCGGGGCGTTCTCATGCTTGTAGGTGACCAGCGGCGTGTAGCTGATCCAATCGGCCTCCGCCCCCTGGGTCGTGTACTCCTCCTGCGGATCGAGGTAGTCCGGCGCGGTGCCGATCACCACCGTGGCCGTACCGCCCTGGGTGCCTCCGCCACCACCACCGCCGCCGCCGCATGCCGCCAATCCAACCGCGGCGATGCCGACAGCGCTACCCAGCAAGAGCACCTTCCTGAGCTTCCTCACCCTGGGATCCCTCCTGTTTATTTTGTATCTCCCCGTCAGGGAGTCTTATACCTGTAAACGGATTGCGTCAAGCGCTGTTTGCGCACTTCTGGCCGAGTTGGCCCAAGTTATCCACCCAGCTTGGCCTCTATGGCCTGCCTGGCAGCCGCGAGTGCCTCGTCGAGCCTGGAGGCGTCGCGGCCGCCCGCCTGGGCGACGTTTTTGCGCCCTCCCCCGCCCCCGCCGATGATCTGAGCCGACTCACGGATCACCTCCGCGGCGGAAATTCCGCGCTCCACAACGCTGTTGCTGAAGCTGGCCACCAACGCGACCTTGCCGTCCCCGGCGCCGCCGAGGACGACGGCTGCGTCGCCCGCCCGGGACTTGATCCGGTCGGCGAGGTCGAGCAGGGAGCGCTGATCGGCGTCGTAACCGCGGCCGACGAACACGGTGATCCCGCCGACCTTGTGGCCCGAGGCGGCGATCTCCTCCGCCTTCTTGGACAGATCTGCGGACCCCGCCTGCCGGGTCCGCTGCTCCATCTCTTTGAGGCGCTCGACCGCGCGGCGGGCGCCGGCGACCGGATCCTGCTCGGAGCCGAGGATCCTGCCCACCTCGTTCAGCCTCCGTGAGCGGGATCGGAACCAGTCGATCGCGGCCGGTCCCGTGAGGGCCTCGATCCGGCGCACGTTCGCGGCGCTCGAGCCCTCCGAGGCGATCGCGAAGATGCCGATCGCTGCGGTGTTCAGCACGTGTGTCCCGCCGCAGAGCTCGCGCGAGACGCCCTCGACCTCGATCACCCGCACCCAGTCCCCGTACTTCTCGCCGAACAGCGCCATCGCGCCGAGCCGCTCGGCCTCCATCCGCGACATCTCGAGAGCGCGTACCCAGTGGCTCTCCTTGATCCAATCGTTGACCCGGTCGCCGATCTCCCGGAGCTCCTCATTGGACAGGGGTGCGCCGTGGGTGAAGTCGAAGCGGAGCTTGTCCGGGCGGACCGCGGAGCCCGCCTGCCGGACGTGGGTCCCGAGCCGCTCCCGGAGCGCCGCATGCAGCAGGTGCGTGGCGGTGTGATTTCGCATCGTCGCGAAACGCGCCACGTGGTCGACCTCGGCCTCGACGCGCGTACCGGGGGCCAGGGCGTCGGCCGGGCTGTCCAGCTCGAGCGCCTGGTCCTCTCCGATCCGGTAGACGTCGGCGACCCGCGCGCTGCGGCCGTCCCAGCGGATCTCGCCCGAGTCGGCTACCTGCCCGCCGCCCTCCGCGTAGAAGGGGCTCTCCTCGAGCTTGACCAGGGCTCGGCCGTCGTCTCCCTGCACGGCAAGCAGGCTGGTCTCCGAGCGGAGCTTCTCGTAGCCGACGAACCGCGACGGCGGCGCCGCGGACGCGAAGCTGAGCACTGCGCCGTGGTGGTCCTCGGATCCGTGCGCGGTCGCGGTCCCCATCCGGGCGCGCGCCCGCTGTTCCTCCATCAGCTCCTCGAAGCCCTCGTCATCGACCGAGAGTCCCTGCTCGGCGAGGAGCTCCTTGGTCAGGTCGTAGGGGAACCCGTAAGTGTCGTGGAGCCTGAACGCGTCCTCGGCGTCGATCCACGACGTCCGATCCTCGTGCGCATGGCGGATCAGGTCCGCCAGCATCTCGGTCCCCCTCTCCAGGGTGCGGCCGAAGCTCTCCTCCTCGTCCCCGACCCAGCGCAGCACCGTGTCGCGCTCGGAGGCGAGCTCCGGGTACGCCGGGGCGATCAGGTCGAGGGCGCGCTCCGCGAAGCGCTCCATGAACGGCGCCTCGATGCCGATCGAGCGCCCCTGCTGGATCGCGCGCCGCATGATCCGCCGCAGGACGTAGCCGCGGTCCTCGTTCGAGGGAACCACCCCGTCGGCGATCAGCGCCGCCGTGCCGCGGGAGTGGTCGGCGAGGATCCGCATCGCTCGCGTGGCGGCGCCGCCGTCGGAATAGGAACGGCCGGAGAGCTCCTCGGCCAGATCCACGAGCGGGCGCAGCGAGTCGGTCTCGAAGACCGAGTCGACGCCCTGCAGGATCGCCGCCATCCGCTCCAGGCCCATCCCGGTATCGATGTTCTTCATCGGGAGCTCGGTGAGCGTGCCGTCCTCGGCCAGGTCGTAGGTCATGAAGACGTGGTTCCAGTACTCGATGAACCGGTCGGTGTCGTCGCCCGGTCGCTCGCCCGGCCGGCCGAACTCCTCGCCGCGGTCGAGATACATCTCGGAGCACGGGCCGCAGGGGCCGGTCGGGCCCGCCTGCCAGAAGTTCTCCGAGCGGGGAAGCAGGACGATCCGCTCCTCGGGGACGCCGACCTTGCGCCAGATCTCGATCGCCTCTGCGTCGGGCCCCAGGCCGAGCTCCTCGTCGCCCTCGAACACGGTCACCCAGATCTGCTCGGGGTCGAAGCCGAAGCCCTCGATCGAGAGCTCCCACCCCCACGGGATCGACTGCTCCTTGAAGTAGTCCCCGAAGCTCCAGTTGCCGAGCATCTCGAAGAAGGTCAGGTGCCTCGCCGTGTTGCCGACCTCCTCGATGTCCGTCGTGCGGAAGCAGCGTTGCACGTCCGCCAGCCGCGGCGCCGGGGGCCTCTCGCGGCCGAGGAAGTAGGGCTTGAAGGGCTGCATCCCCGCCGTTGTCAGCAGGACGGAGGGATCGTGGACCGAGGGCACGAGCGAGGACGAGGGCACGACCCGGTGGCCGCGCTCCTCGAAGAACGCCAGATAGGTCCTGCGGATCTCCTCGACCTTCATGGGGCGGAGTCTAGGGTCGGTCCGCTGCCTAGACGATCGTGCCGTGGCCGACGACCAGCTCGCCGTCCAGCAGGCAGGCGACCTGCCCCGGCGCCGCGCCGTCCACGGGCTCGGCGAGGGAAACCGTGGCCTCGCCGCTGCGATCCGCGAGCTCGACGCGGCAGGCGCGCCGCGGCGAGTGGTACCGAAGCCGCACCGAGTCGACCCTCTCGGCGGGCCGGTGGAGCGTGGCCCCGCGGAGCCGGACGCGGCGCGTGGCCAGCTCCTCGCGGCGCCCGGCGATCACCCGATTCGCCGCCGGATCGGTCGCCAGGACATAGAGCGGATCGCCGCCTCCCACGCCGAGTCCCCGCCGCTGGCCCACGGTGAAGTTGTGATGGCCGTTGTGCCCGCCGAGACGGCGGCCGGAGCGGTCCACGACGTCGCCGGGGCGATCCTCGAGGCCCGCGTGGCGGCGCAGGAACTCCCGCTTCCCTTGACCCGCCAGGAAGCAGAGGTCCTGGCTCTCGGCCCGGCGCGCCACCTCGAGACCGGCCCGGGCGGCGATCTCACGGACGCGCGGCTTGGTCAACTCCCCGAGCGGAAATCGGAGACGCTCCAGCGACTCCGGCGTGAGCGCCGACAGCATGTAGGTCTGGTCCTTGGCGGGGTCCGCAGCTCCGGCGAGCAGCGGCCCGGCCCCGTCGTCGGCGATCCGGGCGTAGTGCCCCGTCGCGAGCCTGGTGGCGCCGAGGCGGTCGGCCAGGGCGATCATCGCGTCGATACGGAGCTCGCCGTTGCAGAGCACGCAGGGGTTCGGGGTCCGGCCCTCTGAGTAGCCCCGCAGGAAGGGCCCAACGACGCCGGCCCGGAACTCCCGCTCGAGGTCCAGCGTCAGGTGCGGGACCCCGATCGAATGGGCGACCCGCCTCGCGCCGAGCACCGCCTCGGCCGAGCAGCAGCTGCGCTCGCCGTCGGTCCGCTGATCGGCCCAGAGCTTGAGGGTGACGGCGACGACCTCCCGCCCGGCCTCCCGCTCGCGGAGTGCGGCCACCGCGGAGTCCACCCCGCCGCTGAGGGCGACGAGGACACGCTCACGGCGAACCGGCGCCTCGGCGAGCGTCTGGCCGGATCCCGCCAGCCCGGAGAGGGCTCTGTGCAGCGCATCCGCCGCCAGCACGGC
>DASXSZ010000130.1:0-12609 GCA_036505735.1 Solirubrobacterales bacterium | reverse complement strand
CCTAGTTCAGCCGTTCGACGAGCATCGCCTCGCCCTGACCGCCGGCGACGCACATCGTCTCGAGGCCGACCTGGTGATCGTCCGTCTCCATGGCGTTGAGCAGGGTGCCCATGATCCGGGCGCCCGTCATGCCGAACGGGTGCCCGAGGGCGATCGCCCCGCCGTGCGTGTTGAGCTTCTCCAGCGGGATGTCGCACTCGGCCATGATCGGGATCACCTGGGCGGCGAAGGCCTCGTTGAGCTCGACGGCGTCGACGTCGCTCATCTTCATCCCGGCCCGGTCGAGGACCTTCTTGATCGCGCCGATCGGGGCGATACCCATGTACTCGGGCTCGTTGCCGTGCGTGGCCGCCATCCCGATCCTCGCCCTCGGCTCCAGGCCGAGCTCCTTGGCGCGGTCCTCGGACATGACCAGCACCGCGGCGGCGCCGTCATTGAGTGGGCAGGAGTTGCCGGCTGTGACTCCGCCGCCGCCCTCGAAGGCCTCGGGCAGCTCCGCGAGCTTCTCGAGCGTCGAGTTCGGGCGCGGGCCGTCGTCCTTGGCCACCTCATTGCCGTCGGGGAGCTTTACGGGCACGATCTCGCGGTCGAAGAAGCCGTCCTCCTGCGACTTCACGGCCAGCTCCTGGGAGCGCTGGGCGTACTTGTCCATGTCCGCCCGGCTCACCTCATAGCGCTTCGCGACGTTGACGGCCGTGACGCCCATCTCGATATAGGCGTTCGGGGTCCCGTCCTTGCCCTGCAGCTTCTCGTTCTGGTCGGCGGCGCCGGCGGGCTCGGTGCGCTCGTTGTAGCGGCTCACCCACTCGACCCCGGCGGCGATGTAGGCGTCCCCCTGGCCCGCGCGGACGGCGTTCGCCGCGTGCCTGATCGAGTCGAGGCTGGAGGCGCAGTAGCGGGACATGGTCACCCCGTTGACGGTCTCGGGCAGCTTCTCGGAGAGCAGCACGATGATCCGGGCGATGTTGAAGGCCTGCAGGCCCTGCGGCATGCCGCAGCCGCAGAAGACGTCCTCGATCGAGGCGGGGTCGACCTCCTGGTTCCGCTCGAGCAGCTGATCGACCACGAAGGCGCCCATCTCGTCCGGGCGCAGCTGGGCCAGGGATCCCTTGAAGGCCCTGCCGATGGGCGTGCGGACGGTGTCGACGATCACTGCTTCGGGCATCTGCGTCTCCTTACGTGCTCGCCTGGGTGGCGGGGTTGGTCGGACGGGTGCGGAATGGTATGCGGCCTCGGGCCGCGGCGGCGGGTTACGATCATGCCGATGGCAGAAGGCAGGTTCCGCTCGCCGCGAATTCGTATGCCCAGGGTGTCGTTCCCGACACGCTCGGGCCGGGCGAAGGCCGAGGAAGGCGAGGCTCCGACGGCGACCGAGCCGACGGAACCGGCAAAGGCCGCTGAGTCAAAGGCGACTGAGGCGACTGAGTCGAAGGCGACGGAGGGCAAGCCCAAGGCACCCACCAAGGCCGGGAACGGGGCTAAGGCACCCGAGCCCAACATGCAGGAGCGGATGGAGGGGCTGCAGGGATGGATGGCCGAGCTCGAGCGCAAGCAGGGGCGAATCACCTATTTCGGCGCCCTCGTGCTGCTGATCGCGATCGCGGCAGCCGGGGCGGCCCTCTACTTCGGCCTGACCACGCGTAGCGACAGCGCCACGAAGAGCGACCTCGACGCCCTCACGAAGAGGGTCGACGCCCTCGAGAGCGCGGTCGCGAAGAACAGCAAGGACACGCAGAACGCCCTCAACGCCTCGATCGCCCAGCTGCAGTCGTCGATCTCCTCCCTGCAGAAGCAGCAATCGCAGGCGGCGGCCAACATCTCCACCCTGCAGAGCCAGGCGTCGTCGGGCGCCTTCAAGAAGGGCGCCGCAGCAGGCACGACCGTGCCTGGCACGACCACGGCCACGACCACGACCACGCCGAAGAAGCCCTAGGCCTCAGGCACGGCCAGGCACGACTTAGTTTCATTTCGCACTAATTCGGGCCGCAAACGGCCGCGCACGTCCGCTTGGTGCTCTAGCGTGACGCGCGGAATCGGCTCGAAAGGAGGTCCTCGATGCCAGAGGGCTACTGCGTCAAGGAACGCAAGAAGGTCGAGATCAAGGACCCGCAGCAGGTCACGATGAAGAACGGTCGTCCGGCGATTCAGGGCACGTGCCCGGACTGCGGAACCAAGATCTTCAAGATCGGGAAGCTCTCCTAGCTCTGGCTCTCCGCACGCGTGGGTGACCACCCCGCGCGTGCCCGGCGGCCCGCCGGGGTTGGCGGGACGCGTGCCCTGATCTGATCCAGCAGGCGTGTCGCGACCTCGGCCGGCGTCTCATCCGGCCGAGGATCGCCGTTCTCCAGAGGCATCAATCCCCGGGCGGCCTTGCGCCGTAGGAGCTTAGGCAGGCCATGGCAAGAACTACGACGCAGCGGAGGTGCCGATGCGCTTGACCGGACGTTTCGCGGCGCTGCTCGCGATTGGGGCCGCCTTCGCGGTACCGATGGTGGGCTGCGGCGGCGGTAACGACAACAGCAGCGACACGAGCGAGGCAGGCGAGGCAACCCAAGCCTCGACGACAGGTGGAGCGGCGGCGACCGGCCCCGGCGGCACGGTCGACCTCACCGCGACCGATTTCAAGTTCGACCCGTCCGACCCGACGGTGAAGTCGGGCGAGGTCACGTTCACCGAGAAGAACGACGGACAGGTGACCCACTCACTCGAGATCGAGGACGTCAACGGCTCCGACCAGGAGCTCGAGGGCGACGTCTCCCCCGGCAGCAGCGGAACCCTGAAGGTGAACCTGCCGCCCGGCAAGTACGAGTTCTACTGCCCGGTGGACAACCACAAGGAGATGGGCATGGAGGGCGAGATCACCGTCAAGTGAGTTTCGGGTTCCTCCTCTGAGACCCGGAATGTGGGCCCGGCGGCCAGGGATGGGTCGCCGGGCCCTTTTCCTTTACGGGAACTCGACCAGCCCGCCGAGCACGCCGACGTAGGCCGTGCCGTCGGGGCCGAGGGTGACCGGCGCATAGTTGTTGTTGAAGCCGAAGCCCGTCCCCGCGAGCCGCCGGTAGGCGGTCCGCCCGGTGCGGAAGTCGAGCGCGGTCAGGTACCAGGCGTCGATGCCATCCGCGCGTGGCGGCTTCGTGAAGGTGTAGACCAGCCCGTTGGCGAGGGAGAGCTTGGGGACGACGGAGGGCGCCCGCTCGTCGCTCTTCCAGACCGTTCTGCAGCGGAATCGCACCTTCCGCTTGCCCCGGCCGTGCTTCCCGCGCTTCTTCTTGACGACGTCGATTCGCGTGAGCCCCGGGGCGCTCTCCCCGCCGCTCAAATCGGCTGCGCTCACCATGTAGCCGTAGTTGTTCTCGGCGATCAGCGACCTGTTGGTGCCGATCAGCGAGTTGTCCGTCGAGCCCGCGCCCCTGGCGAAGACGGGCGCGGAGCAGACCAGGCGGGCCTTCGCCTTTGCGCGCCGCCGGCCGGCCGTGCGCCCGCGCTTGCGGTGTGCCTTCGGCTTGCGCAGCCTGAGCGCCCTGCGGTAGACGACGACGTCCATCGGGTCGGCGTTGTCGGTGATCGCGACCCACCCCTTGCCCATCAGCGTCGGTGTCGTGCCGGACCCGGCGTCACTCTGACCCGGCTTGTGGATCCCGGAGTCCGGATAGACGAGCCGCCATCCCACCTCGGGCGCGCCCTTCGAGTCGGCGTCGAACCGATAGAGGGCCTTGTCGGAGACGATGAAGACGCCACCGGTCTCGTCGACCGCGAAGGAGTTCGAGATCCCCTCCCCGGACAGCCGCATCGTGCGCACCGTCCCGTCGCCGCGATCGATCGTGCCCACGATGCCCCGGCGGGTTACGAACCAGAGCAGCCCATGCCAGTCGGGCAGCACGGAGATGATTCCCTCGCCCGAGGGGATCTTCGCGCTCAGGTCGTAATCGCGATCGACGGCGAACCGCGGGCCGGCGACGATCGAGATCACCATGATGTGGCGGGCGTTGGTGGGGATCACCGCCCGGTCGCGCTGGTCGAGATAGAAGTAGCCACCGCCCGAGAAGTCGGTGAACGGGTTCGAGCCCGGGGCGACGTTGCGCTGCGGCAGCGGCATCGCGGCCAGGGTGGCGAGCGTGTGGGGATCGAGCAGCGCCAGGACCGGACGGTCGAGCCCGACGCAGATGGTCACGATCCGCCCGTGGGAGTCGAAGGTTATTGAGCCGCACTCCCGCGAGAACAGGGACGAGGGCTCGGAGCCGTCGCCGAGCGGTCCACCGACCGCGTAGGTGTCCGTCATGTAGGCGTCGTCGTGGATGTTGCTGCGTCCGTTCGGCGCCATGAAGGGGTTCTGGGGCGGTGGCGTCATGCCGCCGACAGGGTCGGGCACCGCTGTCGCGCCCTCGAACGGAGTGACCGAGCCGCCGAGCGGGTCGCCGGGGATCGGCACCACCGGCAGCCCCGGGTCCTGCGCGGCGGCCGGCGCGGCCCAGCCGCACGCGACCAGCGCGGCCGCGATCCCAATCAGTGCCCCGCAAGCGCCGTGGCGCATCCGAGGCCGAGCATACGCGAGACTTCGTGACGGATGGCGCAGAAGCCGCTCGAGCTGATCCTGGCCCGCAACTTCCTGACGAGCCTGTCGACCCCGGCCTTCCTGGTCGACGAGCGCGGGGCGTTGATCTTCTACAACGAGGCGGCGGGCGCCATGCTCGGGATCTCGTTCGAGGAGTCTGGGCGCACGCCGGCCTCTGAGTGGAGTCAAACGATCGGGCCCTTCGATGATGACGGCAACCCGATCCCGATCGAGGAGCTGCCCACCACCAGGGCGTTGCGCCAGGGCCGCCCGGCGCACGGCACGTTCACCATGCGTTCGGTGAAAGGCGACTCCTATGAGATCGAGTCGACGGCCCTCCCGATCGTCGCCGAGGGCGGCCAGGAGGGCGCGATGATCTTCATCTGGGCGGTCGGGAACTCACGCGACGGCGGTTAAGGCGTACTAGGCTCCGGTTAGGAGAGAGGAGACGGTGAGACTCGGATGAAACTGAAGGTGTGGGGAGCAAGGGGGTCGGTTCCGGCGCCCGGGCCGGAGATGAACCGCTACGGCGGTAACACCTCATGCGTCGAGCTCGAGCTCTCCGACGGCTCCACGCTGATCATCGACGCCGGCACCGGCATCCGCAGCCTGGGGGTCGGCATCGCCCAGAGCCTGCCGCGGATCCACATCCTGCTCACCCATCTTCACCTGGACCACATCCAGGGGCTGATGTTCTTCGCGCCCTGCTTCCGCTCCGAGTCCGAGATCACGATCTGGGGTCCCGCCTCGCCGGAGGCGTCGCTCGAGGAGAGGATCTCGCGCTACATCTCCGCTCCGCTCTCCCCCGTCGAGGTCCGCGAGCTGCCCTGCGGGATCAGCTTCCGCGACACGCCCCCGAGCGAGTGGGAGATCGGCCCGGCCACGATTCACGCCGAGGCGGTCACCCACCGTGGGCCGACCCTCGGCTACCGGATCAACGACGGCGACGGGACGACCCTCACCTACATCTCCGACCACGAGCCCGGGCTCGGCGCGCCCCTCGAGTCCCTCGAGCCCGAATGGATCTCCGGCTATGACCTGGCCAGGGACGCCGACCTGCTGATCCACGACTGCCAGTACACGGACGAGGAGTACCCCGAGCACGTCGGCTGGGGCCACTCGCGGCTCAGCGACACGCTGGTGTTCGCGCGCCGCGTCGAGGCACACCGCCTCCTGCTCTTCCATCACGATCCACTTCACTCGGACGACTTCCTGGACCGCTTCCACGAGACGGCCCGCGAGCGCTGGGCCGAGCTCGGCGGCACGGACGGCGCCGTCGAGATGGCCGCGGAGGCGCAGGAGCTCCAGATCGGCGCCCCCGCGAAGGTCCCGGCCGCGCCCTGATCAGACGTCCGGCGTTCGGTCCGCCCAGGGCCTGGCGGCCTCGAGTTGCGCGGCCACCGAGATCAGGGTGTCCTCGTCGTTCGGCCGCGCGACCAGCATCACCGACCGCGGGAGACCGCCGTCCGTGAACCCGGCGGGGATGGTGGCCGCCGGCTGCCCGGTGTAGTTCCAGGCCGCCGCGTACGGATAGACGTTGCTCATTCCGTTGATCGTCCGCAGCGCACCCTTGCCGCGCCAGCGGCCGACCTCCACAGGAAGCTGGGCGGTGGCCGGGGTGATCAGGAGGTCGTAGTCACGAAACAGGGTCTGGATGCGCGCGGCGGCGGCCGGCATGCGGTCCTGGATCTTGGCCAGCCGCCGGTCGCTGATCAGGCGCCCCATCCGGACGAAGCCCTTGGTCTGCGGCGAGAGACGCTCCGGGTGCGGCAGCGTCACCGCCTCATCGCGGATCCCCCGGAAGTAGAGCGGATAGAAGTCCGTGATCAGCCGCCCGTAGCTCGGCGCCGCCTCCGTCACCTCGTGGCCCAGGGATCGGAGGAGCGCAACCGTCTCGTCGTAAGCGGCGATCACCTCGTCGGCCTTGGGAATCGGCAGGATCGTCTTCGTGGTGCAGGCGATCCGCAGCTTGCCGGGGGACGTCCTCGCAGCCTCGACCAACGGCCGCGCCAGCGGGGGTGGCGAGTCGAAATCCCCCTTGGCCGGGCCGCCGATCGTGTCGAGGTACAGAGCGGTGTCCATCACCGTCCTGCTCACGCAACCCGAGACCGAGAGCCCGTACCAGTGCTCGCGGTCGGGCGAGAGCGAAACGCGGTTGCGCTGCGGCTTGAGGCCGAAGAGCCCGCAGTAGGCCGCCGGATAGCGAATCGATCCCGCCCCGTCGGTGGCGTGCGCGATCGCGCACATCCCGGCGGCGACGGCCACCCCGCTCCCGCCGCTCGAGCCGCCGCACGTCCGGGACGGGTCCCACGGGTTGCGCGTATCGCCCCAGGTGGGGCTCTCCGTGAAGCCGTAGATCGCGAGCTCCGGGAGGTTGGTCTTGCCGAGGATGATCGCCCCGGCGTCCCGCAGCCGGCGCACCACGAGGCTGTCCTCGGTCGCGGGTTCCCCGTAGGCGGCCGTGCCGTGGGTCGTCACCTGCCCTGCGTAGTCGACGTTGTCCTTGATCGCAAGCGGCACCCCGAGGAGCGGAGCCGAATCGCCCGCGGCGAGTCGCTCCTCAGCCTGCTTCGCATCGGCGCGGGCCTGCTCCGCCAGGACGATCCTGTAGGCGTTCAGCCTCGGCTCGATCGCGGAGATGCGCTCGAGGTAGAGGTCGACCAGCTCGCTGGGCGAGACCTCCCCTGCGCGGACCATCTCCGCGAGGCGGGCAGCGCCGGCGAAGGCGACCTCGTCCTCAACGGCGGGCATCACGCTCACAGCCGCCATCCTTCCGCATCGAGCACCTCCTCGGCCGCCCGGACCCCCGACCGTACGGCGCCCTCCATGTACCCGCACCAGACCGTCGCGGTCTCGGCCCCCGCCCAGTGGATGCGTCCGGCGGGCTGGCGCAGCGCCTCTCCGTAGTGGGCCAGCGCCCCGGGGGTGAACGAGCAGACGGGTCCCCCGCGGCTCCACTCCTCCTCCGCCCAGGCCGTCTCGAGGTAGATCCCGGGTTGCGCCGCGTCCGAGCCGAAGAGCCGCTCGAAGCTCTCCAGCACGACGCGCCGGCGGTCCGCCTCCGAGAGGCGCGCGTGCCGGATCGCCTCCGCGCCGGCGATGAAGCCGAGCAGCACCCCCGGCGTCCCATCCGGCGGCGAGTTGTCGAAGGTCGCGGTCACCGGACCGCGGTCGCTGACCGCCTGCCCGGTCAGCCCCTGCTCGCGCCAGAACGGCTCGGGGTAGACGGCGGCGCATTTGGTCAGCGCCCCGTGCGCCATCCGCTGGGTGAGCTGGTCGCGGCGGCCACCGAGCGAGGGAACGAAGGAGATCCGTGCCGCGAGCGGCGGCGGCGCCGTGACGATCACCCGCTGCGCCCGCGCCTGAACGCCATCGGCGTCGACATCGAGCCCGCTGCCGTCCTGCGCGATTCGCCGCACCGGCGCGGAGAGAACGACGGCGTCCCCCAGCTCCTCGGCGAGCTTCTGCGAGATCCGCTGCGATCCACCGACGAAGCGGTCCTGCTGGGCGCCCCCCTCGATGTCCACCAGGGCGTCGAAGCTCCCAGCCGAGCTCACGTAGGACAGCATCCAGAGGGCCGAGAGCTCGGCGGTCCCGGTCCCCATCACCGTGCCGGTGGCGATCTCGAGCAGCCGGCGAGCCTTCTTGGTGCGGGCCGCCTTGCGCACCCAGCTGGCGAGCGTCTGCCCATCGAGCTCTGCCGCCTTGGGCGCCGTCCAGGGCGCGTCGGCCGGCACTCGCCCAGCCGCCCGCCGGAGCTTCCGCAGTGCACGCTGGACGTCGAATAGCACGTGGGGCGCGAGCCGGGGGATCGTCCCCTTGTAGCGGCGCAGCCTGCCGCCCAGCTCGAGCAGGTTGCGGCCCTCGTGATAGGTCGGAAAGATCTCGACGCCCAGCTCGTGCGCCAGCGCGAGCAGCCGGTCCTGGGTCGGCCCGACCCACTGGCCTCCCATCTCGGTCACCTTGCCCGCGCCGATCGAGGCGTTCACGGTCCGGCCCCCGACCCGGTCGCGCGCCTCTATCACTAGCACCGCCCGCCGCGCCGCGATCAGCTGGCGAGCAGCCATCAGGCCCGCCAGGCCGGCGCCCACGACGATGACGTCGGCGTCACGTCGTCCGGGGGTGGCGGGCACGCGCGAACGCTATCGAGGGCGCCGCGGCGAGGGGATCCCGTCGTCGGGGCAATCCGGACGCTTCAGACCCTCATTCGCTCTCCGCCAGGTACTGGTGGATCACCTGCACCGCCATCGAACCCTCGCCGACGGCAGAGGCCACTCGCTTGTTCGAGCCGTGGCGGACGTCTCCGGCGACGAACACGCCCGGCATGCAGGACTCGAGCAAGTAGGGATCCCGATCGAGCGGCCAGTCGGCCGGACCGCTCCCCAGGTCACGGCCGGAGACGATGAACCCGCCGTCATCGCAAATGAGCTTTCCCTGCAGCCAATCCGTGTGTGGGAAGGCGCCGATGAAGATGAACACCGCATCGGCGGGAACGGGTTCGCCCGTTCCGTCTCCGTCCCGCTTCAGGGTCAGCGACTCCAGGCGGCCGCTGCCGTGGGCCGCGGCAAGCTCCGTCCGGGTCAGGACCTCGATATTGCCCGTCAGCTCGATCTGATCGATCAGGTACTGGCTCATCCCCTTTGCGAGCGAGTCGGCCCGGATCAGCATCGTCACCTTGCGGGCGTAGCGGGCGAAGTTGAGCGCCCACTGGCCGGCGGAGTTCGCACCGCCGACGATGAACACATGCTGATCGACCCGGTCCTGGGCATCACGGGGGGAGGCGCCGTAGCAGACGCCGGCGCCGATCAGGTCCGAGACGCCGGGCGCGGTGAGCCGACGGTATGTGACCCCGGTGGAGATCAGCACGCTGCGGGCGCTGAGCGTGGTTTGATCGGAGAGGTGGAGGATGCGGTCGTCGTCCCGCCACTCGATGCCAACCACCTCGCGCGGGCGCACGATCTCGGCACCAAAACGGCGCGCCTGGATGATCGCCCGCCGTGTTAGCTCCGATCCGCTGAGTCCCGCGTGGAAGCCCAGGTAGTTCTCGATCCGCGGGCTCTGTCCGGCCTGGCCGCCGGGTGCTTCCCGCTCGATCATGACCGTGCTCAGGCCCTCCGATGAGGCGTACACGGCCGCCGCCAACCCCGCCGGCCCGCCTCCCACGATCACCAGGTCATAGTGATCGAGCGTCGGGCGGGTGGCGATCCCAAGCTGGCTGGCGAGCTCCACGTTGGTGGGCTGCGCCACGGCGACGCCGTCGGGGAATACGGCGACGGGCAGGTGGGCGCGATCCGGCTCGGCGACCTCCTCTAGGAGGGTCTTTCCCTCGTCGAGGCCCGGGTCCAGCCACTGGTAGTGGATGTTGTTGCGCCCCAGGAACTGCCGGATGGTGTGGCCCCGCGACGAATCCCGCTCTCCCACGATCCTCACTCCCGCTGCGTCGCGGTCACGGGCGCCTTGCCAGCCGTCGAGGAGGTCCGAGACGATCGGAAGCAGATCCCGCTCGCCATCGAACGGTTTGACCAGGAAGTGGTCCAGCGCCACCGCGCTGACGGCGTCGACCGCGAGCTCGAAGTCGGCGTGCACGCACAACAGCACCGTTCGAGCCTCTGGATGAAGCTTTCGTCCCTCTCTCAGCAGGTCGAGGCCCGCCATCTCGCGCGCATGCTGGTCAGCGATCAGGAGGGCCACCGGCTCCCCGCGGTCCTTCGACTCGCGGAGAGCTTCCATCGCCGGGGGCGTCGTGTCGAAGCCTGCGGCTCTGAATCCCCGCGAAGCAAAACCGCGATGGAGGTGACGCTCGAGCGCTTTCGCCATCCGCGAGTCGCTCCCCACGGCGAGCAGTAGAGGCTGCATTTGAAGCCAGTTATAGCTTCATGCCGCCGGTGTTGATCCCCGTAGCGCTACGCGGCAGCCTGGCGGTGCGGGAGCTTCCAGTCGGGCCGCACGAAGTGGCACGTGTAGCCGTCCGGGTAGCGCTGCAGGTAGTCCTGGTGCTCGGGCTCGGCCTCCCAGAACGGTCCAGCCTCGCTCACCTCGGTCACGACCTTCCCCGGCCACAGGCCGGAGGCGTCGACGTCGGCGATCGTCTCCTCCGCCACCCTGCGCTGCTCGTCAGTCGTATAGAAGATCTCCGAGCGGTAGCTGCTGCCGATGTCGTTCCCCTGCCGGTCCTTGGTCGTCGGATCGTGGATCTGGAAGAAGAACTCGAGGAGGTCCCGGTAGGAGATCCGCTCTGGATCGAAGACGATCTCCACGGCCTCGGCGTGGCCGGGATGGTTCCTGTAGGTCGCGTTCGCATTTTCCCCGCCGGTGTATCCGACGCGGGTCGAGATGACGCCGTCGCGCTTGCGAAGCAGCTCCTGCGCGCCCCAGAAGCAGCCTCCCGCGAGAATCGCGGTCTCGGTGTTGTTCGTCACGGCGCCGCTCCTTCCGTCTGAGGTCAGTTCCAACTTGGTCGCACTACACAGTCCATCCTAGGGCTGCCTCGTTACTGCCTCACATGCCCGGCATCGGCTGCCGCGACCAGGGGGTCAGAGCCTTGGTCAGCCGGCGCCAGCGGCGACGCCGGAGCGCCTTGCGGACGAGCTCCTTGTCGTGCGGGTACGTGAGCAGCTCGTCGGCCTCGTCGGGCGTCGCCCAGCGCAGCTCGTCGACCTCGTCGTGCGGCTCGAACTTCCCGTCCATCGGCTCCATAAGCCAGTAGCGCACCAGCTTGCGGCGGGACTTGCGATCCAGATAGGAGACGTGCGGCAGCTCGACGCTGGCCTCGCACCGAAACCCGGTCTCCTCCTCCACCTCGCGCAGCGCTGCCTCGCGCCACCCCTCGCCCTCCTCCACCTTCCCCTTGGGCAGCGACCAGTCGTTGTACTTCGGCCGGTGAATTACGGCGACCCGCGTCTGCCCCTCGCCGTCGTTCGCGAGCAGCACCCCACCCGCCGCGGCGATCTCGGGCGGGCCGTCTCCAAGGTTCACGTCGTCGCGACTCACGGCATGAGCCTATCCGGCCACCTTCGGCGCTAGCCGGCCCGGGCGAACTCGCCGAGTGCGCGCTTGCCGCCGCCGATGATCGGATCCCCGTGCGCGAAGAGGAGGCTGTCGAAGTCCCGGTCGAGCAGCCCGGCGTAGGCCTCACGCAGTCCCGCCCTCACACCCTCCGGATCGTCGCCGAGGAGGTAATCGGAGAAGAAGTCCATCTTGCCGTCGTAGTGCCTGATCCCGTCCGCGATCGCGAGGGCACCCGCGTCAGCGATCAGCAGGGCGCTCTCATCGGGGCAGATCGCGCCCACCTCGAGGGCCTCGATGCCCGGGGCGATCTCGTCGCCGAAGTCGAACCCCTCGACGGCCGGGCCGGCATCGAACTCGTGCAGGCCGGGCTTGGAGCACTCGATCGTGCACCCGAGCTCCTCCGCGAAGAGCTCGGCGTGGCGAAGGTGATGGCGATTGCTGAGCAGGACCCGATTCGGCGGCTCCTCCTGGAAGGCATCGATTCCCTGATCGGGGAGCAGTGCGTCGATCACGGCGCGCGAGGGCCGCACCCAGTACGAGCTCACCTCGCTGCCGGTGTTGGGATGGATCGCGGTCCAGTGCCAGACGCCGGGGAGGATCTCGTCCATGACAGGTGTCTTACCCGGGTCTCGCACATACCATCGCGGGGTGAGGACGCTCGGGATCGACCTCGCCGCCCAGCCGGCCAACACGAGCGCCTGCGCGATCGACTGGGGTCCGGGCCGTCCCGTCGTCTCCGGCGTGGGCTCGGGTCTCGACGACGAGGCGCTCCTCGACGCGATCGCGGATGCCGACAAGGTCGGGATCGACGCCCCGTTCGGCTGGCCCGATGAGTTCGTCGATGCGGTCGTTGCCCACCGCGACCGAGGTGCGTGGCCGGGCAGAGGTGGGGACCAGGACGTCTACCGGTTCCACCTCAGCTTCCGCGCCACCGATCGCCGCCTGATCGAGAGCGGCGTCCGCCGGCCATTGAGCGTCTCCACGGACCTGATCGGCGTCGTCGCGATGCGCTGCGCCTACCTGCTCGACGCCCTGGCCGCGCGGGGCGA
>DASXSZ010000129.1:0-3858 GCA_036505735.1 Solirubrobacterales bacterium | reverse complement strand
CAGCGGCTCCGACAACCTGATGTCGGGATCCGAGGTCAACGCCAACGCGATCGCCACCGCCCTCGACGGGTTCCCGCTCCAGTCGACCCCGCTCGCTCTCGACATGTTCCTGATCACCCTGATGGGGATCCTCGCGCCTCTTGCCAGCTACCGACTCTCGCCGATACGCGCGCTGTTCCTGGGTCTGCTGGCGGGAGCGCTGTATCTGGTCTGTGCCCAAATAGCCTTCAATTCGGACTGGATTGTCCCGGTGCTCTATCCGATGATCGCCCTCGGGCTCTCACTGGTCGGGTCCCTCGTCGTCTATTACGTGCGGGAAGCCTTCATCCGGCGGCGGGTGCGCGACACGTTCGCCCGCTTCGTCCCCGAGGCCGTCGTGGGCCAGGTGCTCGCCCGCACCGACGACGACCTCCGCCTGGCGGGAACGCGCATGGAGGTCACCGTCCTCTTCAGCGACGTCCGTGGGTTCACGACCTTCGCCGAGACCCGGGACCCCGGGGACGTGATCGGGATCCTCAACCGCTACCACGAGGAGATGACCGAGGCCGTGATGGGCAACGGCGGCACCTTGATCTCGTTCATGGGGGACGGGATCATGGCGGTCTTCGGCGCGCCGATCGAGCAGCGGGACCACGCCGACCGCGCGTTCGCGGCGGCCACGGAGATGCTCAGCGTCCGGCTCCCCGCCTTCAACAGCTGGATGCGGGAGCAGGGGGTACGAGAGGAGTTCCAGATCGGGATCGGGCTGAACAGCGGGCCGGTGATGGCCGGCAACGTCGGATCTCAGCGCCGGCTCGAGTACACGACCATCGGCGACACGGTCAACACCGCCGCCCGTCTCGAGGGCATGACCAAGGGCACCGGGCATAGCCTGTTCGTCGCCGACTCGACCCGCG
Organism: Solirubrobacterales bacterium; assembly: GCA_036505735.1. GTDB lineage: Bacteria > Actinomycetota > Thermoleophilia > Solirubrobacterales > 70-9 > DASUPK01. Next base: position 2,962 of record DASXSZ010000129.1, on the reverse strand, counting down.
AGCTGCTCACCAGCGAGGACGGCGAGCTCAGCTTCATCGACTCGATGCCCGTCCGCGGCAGGGCCGAGGAGATCAAGGTCTGGACCCCGGCGGTCTAGCGCTCGACGCGCTCGATCGCGTCGTGGGTGCCCCGCGCGGCCCTCGGGTCCGCGAGATCGATGCCGGGAGGCAGCTCGACGTGCAGCTCGGCCGAGAGGTCGAGCTGGACGTGGAGCGCCGAGGAGCGCGAGTCCAGCACGTGCCCGCCGCGGGTCCGGTCCTCGCTGATGAAGTGCAGATGCCAGCCGCTCACCTCGATCCCCTCGGCGTACTCGGGGAAGCGAAAGCCGAGCATCGTGCCGTCGATCCCCGCCAGCTCGAATTCGTGCTGCTCCTCGACGACCTCGGTCAGGGGCCGGTAGGGCGGCTCCTGGCGCGGGACCGACCGCGCCTTGACCGACTCGAAGCGGCCGTCGATGCGCACCGCGCATGAGATCGCGCCCGCGGGGATACGGCCGTCGATCTTCTCGAGCAGGACCTCGTGGAGGATCGACCCCTCGAGCTCGAAGTTGATCTCGGGATCGAACGGGACGACCACGGCGAACGGCGTGCGCTCCGATCTGGGCACCTCCTCGATTCGGCCGTCAACGTCCGCTCGATAGAAGCGACCGTCGAGGGCGATCATCTCGCCGTCGAGATGGTTGAGCGTGCCGAGCCCGAGATCGCCATGCTCGGCGAGCTCCGCGAAGCTGACGTCACCCTCGAAGGAACCCTCGAGCAGCGCGCCGATCGTGGAGGCCTGGAAGAGCACATGCGGCTCGTGCTCGGCGTGGAGGTCCGCGTGGCGCATCGCCTCGACGTGCAATGACCGGATCCAGCGCTCGTCGAGGCTCATCAGGGAGCCAGCGTGCGCGCCGTCTCCGATTTTGGGACCTCCCGTTGGTCCGGATCGGTGCCGAGCACGCGATCGCTGAGGTTGTTGGTGATCCCGTGCCAGAAGTGCTCGTTCTTGAAGTGGTGCAGCCGGTGGTTCCGCCAGATCGTCATGTAGGCGCGCGAGCGGGGCCGGTAGGCGGTGTGGATCAGGAAGTGGGTCCACTCATAGAGGAAGACCATGCAGTAGCCGGCGATCGCGGCGCTGACCAGGACGCCCAGCGACACATGCCCGGCGACCAGCGTGACGATCCCGGCCCCGATCGCGATGGTGAGCGGAACGGCGACCAGCATCAGGAAGGCCGCCTGCCACCAGTACAGAAGGACCATGTCGAGGTCGTTCGGCTCGCGGTGGTGTGCGCGGTGCGCGCGGGCCGCCACCGTCTCGAGCTCGCGGCCGCGGATCCTGAGCGGCTTCGCATGCAGCAGGTAGACATGGATCGCCCACTCGCCGAAGGGATAGATTGCGAGCATCGCGGCGATGGCGACGGCGTCGCGCCAGCCGAGATCGCCGATCATCGCCCTGACCACGAGCAGCGCCAGGATCCCGGCGCCGATCACCCAGGGCGACCCCTTGCGCAGGAACTCCCGTCGCGCCTGCCCGATCGAGCTGACCTCACGCGAATGCATCGCCACCGAGGAGCCTAGTCAGGCCGGGAACCTCGACACGCCGCACGAGTCCTGGATAGAGTGCCCGCCTACGCATTTCTAGGTAGAGACCAACAACGAGCGCACAAAGGGGCGGAACTTGACGGGCGGAACCGGGAAGTCATTGGGAAGGCGGCGCCTCGCCGCGATCGCGCTCGCGATCGTCGTGCTGGTCGCCTTGCCCGCCCTGGCGCTGGCGCACATCGAGCGCGCCTCCTACTGGCCCGACCCCGGCCCCGACCCGTCCGTGACCCCGCCCGCCGGTGGCGCGGTCCCCGCCGTGCGCAACCTCTACACGGCCCTCGACCCGAAGCCGCCGGGCGATACGCGCGTGGTCTGCCAGCCGGACTCGATGCAGCGCCTCGACGCGACCCTGGCGACCGCCCAGACCAGCGGGTATCAGCTGCGGCCCTCGCAGCCCGCGATCAAGGTGAGCAAGCAGTACGCACAGAAGCTCCGCAGCTTCAACCAGAAGCTCTTCGCCACCTGCACCTACAACTCGATCCAGGCGGCCGTCACCGACTCCCACAACAACGACCGGGTAGAGGTCATGCCCGGGGTCTACACCGAGCCCGCCTCGAAGGCGGCGCCCACCAACGATCCGGCCTGCGCGGACCTGAAGGAGACCAACGACAAGGGCGAGACCGGCGCGGTCTCGTACCGCTATCAGGTGACGTGCCCGAACGATCAGAACCTGATCGCTGTGATCGGCCGGGAGCCCGGGGCCAACCCGCCCCCGCAGCCACCGCTCGAGGACCGGCATGGGATCCCCGATCTGGGTCCTTGCATCCGCTGCAACCTCCAGATCCAGGGGACGGGAGTCAGCCCTGACGACGTCGTGGTCGACGCCGGCGATCCCGCGCTCGGAGACCACTCCGCCCCGGGGCCGAACCCGCCGCGCTACGACAAGGACGTCGGCATCCGCGCCGACCGAGCTGACGGCTTCGTCCTGGACAACGTCAAAGTCCGCCACGCAAACGAGCACGACGTCTACATCACCGAGACCGACGGCTCTCACGTCGACCGGGTGAAGATGCCGTTCGCGGGCGAGTACGGCCTGCTCACCTTCGTCGCCGATCACTCCCTGATCGAAAATTGCGCCGCCTGGGGCAGCGGCGACTCGGGCCTGTATCCGGGCGCGGCCGCCGACCTCGGCGACGCCGTCCCCGCCGACCAGCGCCGCTATGGCACTGAGCTGCGCGACTGCGACAGCTTCCACAACGCCCTCGGGTATTCGGGGACCGACGGCAACGCCGTCTGGATCCACGACAACGAGTTCTACGGTAACACCCAGGGCTTCTCGACCGACGTCTTCACGGCGCCGGGCCACCCCGGTTTCCCGCAGGACTCGGACCTGATCGAGAACAACGACTTCTACTCGAACAACTTCAACGACTACCTG
>DASXSZ010000128.1:0-14985 GCA_036505735.1 Solirubrobacterales bacterium | reverse complement strand
AATTCGGCCGGGCCCTCCGGGACCGACCGCATGCCCGACGGCGCGCTGGTCGCGAAGCGCGACGCCCCGGTCGGCGGCCAGGCGGTTCTGGAGGGCGTGATGATGCGCGGCGTCTCGGTCTGGGCGGTGGCGGTGCGAAAGCCCGACGGCCAGATCGAGTTGACCTCCGAGCCGCTGGTCTCCTGGGCGAGGCGATCGCGGGTGTTGCGCTGGCCCGTGATCCGGGGGGTGGTGGCGCTGGCGGAGTCGCTGAAGATCGGCTTCCGCGCCCTCGCCTTCTCGGCGAACGCGCAACTCGATCCCGAGGAACAGGAGCAGATCGGCGGGCTGACCTGGGGGCTGACGATCGCGTTCTCGCTGGTGCTCGCGATCGGCCTCTTCTTCGTCGTCCCGGTCGGCGCCACCAGCCTGATCAAGGACTGGCTCGGTTCGGCGGTCCTCTTCTGGCTGGTCGAGGGGATCCTGCGGACCGCGATCTTCATCGGCTACATCGCCGCGATCAGCCGCCTGCCCGATCTCCGCCGCGTCTTCCAGTACCACGGCGCGGAGCACAAGACGATCTCCTGCTTCGAGGCCGGGGACGAGCTGGTGCCCTCGAGGGCCAAGGAGTACTCGCGGCTGCATCCCCGCTGTGGAACCAGCTTCCTGTTGATCGTGATGGTGCTGGCGATCTTCGTCTTCGCGCCGATCGGGCTGCCCGCCTGGTACTGGCTGGTCGCCTCGCGGATCCTCGGCATCCCGCTGATCGCCGGCCTCTCCTACGAGGTCATCAAGTGGGCGGGCAAGCACCGCAACAAGCGCTGGGTGCGCGCGGTGATGTGGCCCGGGCTGATGTTGCAGAACCTCACCACCCGCGAGCCCGACGAGGATCAGCTCGAGGTCGCCATCCGCGCGCTCGAGGCCGTCCTCGCCGTCGAAGACCCCTACGAGGCGAAGCGGGACCAACCGATCGAGATCGTCGCGTAGGGGCTATCCAAAGGCGGTCAGCAGACCGAGGGCAATCACCGAGGCCGCGATCAGCCCCAGAGCGACGGCGGTGACAATGCGCCCGGTGCGGCCGAGCGCCTCGTCGGCCATCACGTCGCGGTCGGCGGCCAGCTGCCTCATGAAGGGCAGCAGGACCAGCAGGAGCACCGCATTTAAGGCCTGTGAGAGGAACAGGATCTGGATCAGCGGCGCGTCCGGGATCAGCACGATCGCCGCGGCGAGCACCACCACCCCTCCGTAGCTCAGGTAGAAGAGCGGCGCCTGTTCAAAGCTGTCGTCGAGGTCGGCGGGCCTGCCGGCCGTCTCGGCGACCGAGTAGGCGGTCGACAACGGCACGACCGCGGCCGCCAGCAGCGCGGCCCCCACGAACCCGATCCCGAAGAGCGTCGAGGCGGAGCCTCCCGCCAGCGGCTCCAGCGCCTCCGCGGCGTCGCTCGCGTCGTTCACCTCGATGCCGCTGACGTGCAGGGTCGCCGCGCAGGCGACGACGACGAAGAACCCGATCACCCCGGTGAGCACCGAGCCGACGATCACGTCGACGTTCTCGTAGCGCAGGTCCCGGAGGCGGAGATGCTTGTCGGCCGCGTAGGACTGGATGAAGACGAGGCCCCACGGCGCGAGCGTCGTGCCGACCGTCGCGACCGCCACCAGCAGCGCCTCCCGGGTCAGGGGCAGGTGCGGGACGACGAGTCCCTTTGCGGCCTCGCCCCAGTCCGGATGCGCGAGCAGACCCGAGGCGATGTAGGTGACGAAGACCGCGCTGAGGAGCAGCAGGATGTGCTCGACGCGGTGGAACGAGCCGCGGAGGACCAGCATCGAGACGCCGATCCCGGCGAGCGGCACCGTCGCGTAGCGGCTGATCCCGGCGAGCAGCTCGAGGCCCGCGGCGACGCCGGCGAACTCGGCGCACATCGTCCCGACGTTTGCCACCACCAGGGCCGCCAGAACGATGTGGGCGCTGCTCGCGCCGCGCCGCTCGCGGACGAGCGACAGCAGGCCCTGCCGCGTGACCACGCCCATCCGCGCGCCGAGCAGGTGGAAGACGATCAGCGCGGCCGTCGAGACGGCGAGGACCCAGAGGAGCTCGTAGCCGTACTTGGCGCCGAGGATCGAGTAGGTCGTGATTCCAGCCGGATCGTCGTCCGAGAGTCCAGCCAGCACACCCGGGCCGACCACGGCGAGCAGGGCGCCCGCCGTGCCCGCCGCCAGCAGCGCCGGACGCCTGCGAAGCAGCCTCGCGTGCAGCTGCCTGCCGGGCCTGCTGCGCGGGTGTTTGCGGGGAGTCGAAGTGGCTGGGTCGGGTCGGTGCGCGACAATCGGGAGCATGATCGATGAGCTGGTCGACCAGATCGAGAGCCGCTTCGCCGAGCTCGAGCGGCAGATGTCCGACCCCGACGTGATCGGCGACCGCGAGCGCTACGCCGAGGTCGGGCGCGAGTACCGCGAGCTCGAGTCCGCGCACCGGCTGGCCCGGGAGTGGCTGACCCTGAAGGACGACCTCGAGGGCGCCCGCGAGCTGCTCGCCGAGGACGGAGACGACCCCGAGCTGAAGAAGCTGATCGCCGAGGCCCCCTCCCGGCTCGAGGAGCTGGGGGAGGAGATTCGCCTGGCGATGGTCGAGCGCGACCCGAATGACGACAAGAACGTGATCGTCGAGATCCGGGCCGGGACCGGCGGAGACGAGGCGGCCCTGTTCGCCGGCAACCTCTTCAAGATGCTCACCCGGTATGCCGAGCGGCGCGGCTATTCCGTCGAGGTGCTCTCGCAGTCTCCCGCCGAGGTCGGCGGCTTCAAGGAGGTGACCTTCTCGGTCAACGGCGACGGTGCCTACTCCGTCTTCAAGTACGAGGGCGGGACCCATCGGGTCCAGCGCGTCCCAAAGACGGAGTCGCAGGGCCGCATCCATACGTCGACCGCGACTGTCGCGGTGCTCCCCGAGGCGGAGGAGGTGGACGTCGAGATCGACCCCAACGACCTCCAGATCGATGTCTACCGCTCGTCGGGGCCGGGCGGGCAGTCTGTGAACACGACTGACTCGGCCGTCCGCATCAGCCACAAGCCGACCGGGGTGGTCGTCTCGATGCAGGACGAGAAGTCACAGCTGCAGAACCGGGAGAAGGCGATGCGGGTGTTGCGCGCACGGCTGCTCGAGCGCGAGATCGCCGAGCAGCAGGCCAAGATCGCCTCGGAGCGCCGCGCCCAGGTCGGGACCGGCGAGCGCTCGGAGAAGATCCGCACTTACAACTTCCCTCAGGATCGGATCACCGATCACCGGGTGAAGCTGACGGCGAGCGGGGTGGACCGAGTCCTGGGCGGGGAGCTCGACGAGTTCACGGAGGCGCTGGCGTCGGAGGAGAAGCGACGGCGCCTGGAGGCGCAAACGGCCGAGACGGCTTGAGCACCGGGCCATGACCTCCGCCGGATCCCGGGCAAGTGTCGGGGAGGCCCTTCCGGCTGCGGTGGATGCGATCACCGCGGCTGGGAGCGAAACGGCGCAACTCGACGCCGAGCTCCTGCTCGCCGAGGCCACCGGATGGGACCGGGCGCGGATCGCCTCCGAGCCCGATGCGCGGCTGCCGGTCGGGGCGTCCCGCGAGTTCGCCGCGATGGTGCGGCGGCGAGTGCGGCGGGAGCCCGTCGCATACATCCTGGGGCGCAAGGGCTTCAGGCGGATCGAGCTGCTCGTCGATCGAAGGGTGCTGATCCCGAGACCGGAGACCGAGCTCCTGGTCGAGGTGGCGGTGGAGGTTGCGCCGGCCAGCGTGCTCGACGTGGGCACGGGCAGCGGTGCGATCGCCCTCGCCGTAGCGGATGAGGTGGCGGATGCGGGCGTCGTCGCCATCGACACGTCGTTCGACGCCGTCCGGGTTGCCCAGGCCAACGCGGAGCACCTCGGCCTCGCCGACCGCGTGGATGTGGTCCTGCGCGGCGTCAAGTCGGTGCACGACGCCTTGCCGGATGGCCGGCCGTTCGACCTCCTCCTCGCCAACCTGCCGTACGTCAGCGAGTCCGAGTGGCTGGCGCTGGCCCCCGACATCCGCGATTACGAGCCGCGCGAGGCGCTGGTGCCGGGGCCGACCGGGCTCGAGGCGATCCAGTCGCTGCTCGGCTCGATAGCCGATCTCGATCAGCCGCCCCGCGTGCTGGCGCTCGAGATTGGGGCAGGACAGGCCACGGCCGTGTCGGATCTCGTTCGCGGGGCCGGGTATGCGGAGGTGGAGATGCGCCGGGACCTCGCCGGCCTCGACCGGGTTGTGATCGGACGGTGAGCGAGACCGTTTCGATCGAGACGGACGGCCCCGATGCCGCCCGCACTGCGTTGGAACGCTGCGTGGGGGAGGGGGGCGTGGCGATCTTCCCGGCGGACACGCTCTACGGCCTGGCCTGCGATCCGCTCAACGCCGAAGCCGTGAGGCGCATCCACTCGATCAAGGGGCGCGATGAGGGGAAGCCATCCGCGGTCATGTACTTCTCGCCGCTTGCGATGCGGGAGCTGGTCTCCGGGCTCGGGCATCGCGCGCGCGAGGCGGTATCGATGCTGCTGCCGGGGCCCGTCACGCTGGTGGTCGCGAACCCGGAGCGGCGCTACCCGCTCGCCTCCCGCGGCGACCCCGAGGGCCTCGGCGTCCGGCTGATCGAAGGCCCACTGGCGGGGATGACCCCGATCCTCCAGACGAGCGCCAACCTCGCGGGCGGGCCCCCTCCGACCCGCTTCGACGAGATCGAGGACGAGATCCTCGCTGCGGTCGACCTGGCGATCGACGGAGGCGAGCTGATCGGCGCCCCGTCGACCGTGGTGGATCTCACCGACATCGACCGTGGCGGGAGCTGGGCCGTGCTGCGGGAGGGGGCGCTGCCGAGATCCGAGGTCGACCGCCGCCTCGACACGCTCGCCGACGACTAGCCGGCCGCCGCGGCCTCGGCGGCGCGCTCGGCATCCTCGTGGCTGTCGTAGGCCCAGCCGCGGTGGAACAACTCTCCGCGGGGCTCAAACACCCAGGCCACCTCGCTCTCCACCTCCGCGCCGCTGCCCCGGCCGGTGGCCTTCATCTGGCCGAGCACAAGCACCCGGTTGCCGATCTCGCGGAAGCTCTCGAGCTCGACGTGCATCTCGGAGAACATCTCGTCCACGTCCTCGAACCACGCGCGCATGCCGTTGTGGCCGTGGTAGCCGGGGTCGCCCTCGACGCGAGCGGTGAGGAAGGGATGCCACTCGCAGTTGGTGGTCCAGATCCGCACCCAGGCGTCCGGGTCGCGGACGTTGTACGCGTCGCGGCATTCCTCGAGCATCTTGCGGTAGTCGAGCGCCACGCCCCTGAGCCTAGGCCGCCTCAGGCCGCCGCGGCAACCGCGCTGCGGATGAAGAGCTCGCGAGCTCGCTTCCGCTCCGGCGTCGACCCGCGCTCGATCCGCTCGAGCGTCATCCCCTGCATACCCGCGATCACCATCACGGTGAGCACGCGTGCGCGGGCGGGCGGCAGGCCGTCCCTCGCCTCGGTCAGCAGGCGAACGAGCACCTCGCGCCATTGCTCATTGACCTCCGCGATGGTGCGCCGGACCTCCGGCTCTACGACGGAGACGGCGGCCAGGTCGAAGTAGAGGCGGGCGACCCGCTCGTCCTGGTCGAGCACCCGCTCGACCCCGGCGTCCACCCCGCGGATCACCGCCTCCACCGTTGTCGCTCCGTCGACCGCGGCGAGGACCGCGTCGGTGATCATCTCCGCAATCGCGCGGCCGGCCGCCCCGACCAGGCCCTGCTTGGAGCCGAAGTGGTAGGCGACCAGCGGCTTCGACTCGCCGGCCCGCGCCGCGACCTTGGCGATCGTCAGGCCGGCGTAGCCGTCGGACTTCAGCACCTCGATTCCGGCCCCCAGGATCCGCTCGCGGGCGCCGGTGGAGGGACGGCCGCGGCGAACGGCCGCCGTCGATTCGGTCATGCGGCGGCGAGCATCGCCGGGTCGAGGCCCATCGCCGCGAGCTTCTTCGAGAGCGACTTCGCCGCGTACGCGTAGATCTCGCTCGAGTGGTAGAAGGGCGTCTGGAAGTCGTAGGGGTCGTCCACCCACGGCGGCACGAAGACGAGCGGGGCCACGGGCAGGCACTCCTTGAGGGTGTCCTCGACGACCTTCGCGTTCGCCCGATCGGCCTTGATCGCGTCGGCCAGGAACTTGACCCCGAAGCCGACGTGACGCGACTCGTCGCGATTCACCGCGGTGAATCCGGCGGTGAAGCCCGGGAACCAGCCCCTCTCCTTCAGTGACTTGATCATGAAGCGGGCGGCCGTCAGCGCCAGCATCCCCTCGATCACGACCATGTAGACGGTCACGCCGCGCACCAGGGAGGGGAAGTCGCTCGGGTCCTTGCGCAGGTCCTCGGCGCACTCGTGGAGGATGCCGTTGAAGAGCGTCTCCCAGTCCTTGTTCACCACGTAGCGCTGCTTGTCGATCATCGCGCCGAGCTCGGCCGCGTCGATCTTGAGGACCTCGCGGTAGAAGCGGTCCCAGAAGACGACGTGCTTGGCCTCATCCGAGATCTGGGTGGTCAGGAAGACCTGGGCCTCATGATTCGGGGCGGCGAGGGCGAACGGCAGGAGCTCGACCGTGACCCGCTCCTCGCCGAGGAAGAACTCGGAGAAGCCGAACTCGATGAAACGCCTCTCCTCCTCCGTGAACAGGTCCGGGTCGGCCCACTGCCTCGCGTCCTCGGCGAAGTCGAAGTCCTCCGTCGACCAGTGCTGGCGCTGCCAGCGCATGAACAGCTTCTCGTAGGAGGGGGCGGCCTCGACGATCTTGTCGAGCCCCGACATCACCTTGTCGATGTCGGCGTCCATCAGGACGGAGAGGGCCTCGTCCTCGGTGTGCAGTTCCTGTCCGTTGGTGGTGACGGCTGCGTCGGTCATCGCTCCTCCTCGGTCGGTGGGGGACCAGCGCATTATTTACCGATCGTTCAATAAATGTCAAGCCCGGATCTCGTCGGCGCGAGCTCATAACGTCTGTCAACCTTGACTTACCGATCAGGAGGAGCCCGAACTTGACCCGAGTAGACCTGCCCGACGACTTCCAGACCGCCCACCTCGCCGATGTCGACCCGGACATCGCCCGGGTACTTGATGGCGAGCTCGGCCGCCAACAGGGCACGCTGGAGATGATCGCCTCGGAAAACTTCGTCCCGCAGGCGGTTCTCGACGCGGCGGGCTCCGTGCTCACCAACAAGTACGCCGAGGGCTATCCGGGCAAGCGCTACTACGGCGGCTGCGAATGGGTCGACATCGCCGAACAGCTCGCGATCGACCGGGCGCTCGAGCTCTTCGGCGCCGAGCACGCCAACGTCCAGCCGCACGCGGGGGCCCAGGCCAACAACGCCGCCTACATGGCGATGCTCGAGCCCGGCGACACGATCATGGGGATGGCGCTCGACCACGGCGGCCATCTCACCCACGGGATGAAGCTGAACGTCTCGGGCAAGCTCTACGAGGTCGTCGCCTACCACGTCCGCAAGGAGGACCTGATCTGCGACATGGACGAGGTGGCACGGCTCGCCGAGGAGCACAAGCCCAAGGTGATCGTCGCCGGCTGGTCCGCGTACTCGCGGCAGCTCGACTTCGCCGCATTCCGCGAGATCGCAGACTCGGTTGGCGCGAAGCTGATGGTCGACATGGCCCACTTCGCCGGGCTGGTCGCCGTCGGCGAGCACCCGAGTCCGGTCCCGCACGCCGACGTCGTCACGACGACGATCCACAAGACGCTCTGTGGCCCGCGCAGCGGGATGATCCTCTGCAAGGAGGAGCTCGCCGCCGACATCAACCGCTCGGTTTTCCCCGGCCAGCAGGGGGGTCCCCTGATGCACATCATCGCCGCCAAGGCAGTGGCGCTGAAGATCGCCCAGAGCGAGGCGTTCAAGGAGCGCCAGCGTCAGACGATCGCCAACGCCCGGGCCTTCGCGGAAGAGCTGATCGCCGGCGGGATCGACGTGCTCACCGGCGGCACCGACGTCCACCTGGTCCTGGTCGATCTGACTAACACGGGCCTGGACGGCAAGACGGCGGAGACCCGGCTCGAGGAAGTCGGGATCACGGTCAACCGCAACGCGATCCCGTTCGACGAGCGCCCGCCGATGAATCCATCGGGACTGCGAATCGGCGCTCAGGCACTGACCACCCGGGGCCTCGTCGAGGACGACCTGAGGGAGATCGCCCGGGTGACGGCGGCCGCGCTTTCCGACGACTTCGACTCGCAGAGGGACTCATTGCTGGAGCGCTCCCGCGCCCTGATGGAGCGCTACCCCCTCTACCCACAGCTCTCAGCAGCGGCCGTTTGACCTAAGCGGTCATGAGGATCTGGGCCGACATGAGCGCGCCGGCGCACGTGCTGGTGCTGCGGCCGATCATCGAGCGGCTCCGCGAGCGAGGTCACGAGGTGACCGTCACCTCGCGCGACTACACGCAGACCCAGGAGCTGCTCGCCCTCCATCACATGGACCACACCCCGATCGGGCGCCACGGCGGCGCCTCGCGGATCCGCAAGCTGATGCGGCTGATCCAACGGACGGGGAAGATGCGGCGCTTCGGCAAGGGTGCCGGATTCGACCTGGCGATCGCGCACGGATCAAACGACCTCGCGATAGCGGCCCGGGCGCTCGGCATCCCGGAGGCGAACATGCACGACTACGAGTTCGCGGTGGCCCAGCACCACGTCGGCTGTCGGCTCGCGACGCGGGTGATCTTCCCCGACTCGGTGCCGCCGGAGCGGCTGAAGCGCTTCGGGGTCGGGCCCGACAAGCTGATCCAGTATCCGGGCTTCAAGGAGGAGTACTATCTCGCCGACTTCGAGGTCGACCCCGGCGTGCTCGAGGAGGTGGGCGTCGACACCGAGCGCGTCGTCGTCATCGTGCGCCCGCCGCCGGATGTCTCGCTCTATCACCGCAAGTCGAACCCCCTGTTTCCCCAGGTCCTCGCGCGGGTCGGGACGGACGAGGGCGTCCACGCCGTGGTCCTTCCGCGCACCGAGGAGCAGCGCGCCTACGTCAAGGAGCTCGCCCTGCCCTCGCTGATCGTCCCCGACCACGCCGTCGAGGCGCAGAGCCTGGTCGCCCTCGCCGACCTGGTGGTCTCGGCCGGCGGGACGATGAACCGCGAGGCGGTAGCGCTCGGGACCCCCGTCTACACGACGTACGGTGGGAGGCTCGGCGGAGTCGATGAGGCGCTGATCCGCTCGAACCGGCTGCGCCCCTTGACCGATCCCCGCGCGATCGAGCTCGAGAAGAGGAGCGGCGAGGGCGAGCGGGTGCGTCGCGATCCGGGGCTGCTCGTCGACCTGATGCTCGGCGCCGCCGATATGGAGGCCCCGGCGTGAGCGCCTCGGCGCGAGCGCCGGCCGAGACGGAGAGCGTGGCGCCGCCGGCCTCCCAGCCAGAGTCCCTCTCCTCGTTCGCGGAGCAGTACGCGGGCATCGCAGGGGAGGTCTACGCGCCGCGCAAGGTCGACATCGCGCTCCGTGCGCTCGACCTGATCATCGCCGGCGGCGCGCTGATCGTGCTCTCGCCGCTGCTCGGCCTGCTCGCCCTGGCGACGCTGATCACCTCGGGCAGGCCGGTCCTCTACCGCGGCGAGCGGGTCGGCCGGGCCGGCCGCGTCTTCACCATGTACAAGCTGAGGACACTCAAGCCCGGGGCGGAGGCCCGGCTCGGCAACTACTACGGCGAGGAGCTCAGCCGGCGGACCGAGCAGGAGGTCACGATGGTCGGGCGGGCGGCGCGGCTCACGCACATCGACGAGGTGCCCCAGCTCTTCAACGTGATCCGCGGCGACATGAGCATGGTCGGGCCGCGCCCGGTGCGCCCCGCCTTCTTCAACCGGCTCTGCGAGGAAGTCCCCCAGTACTGGCAGCGCCTCGTGGTCCGCCCGGGGGTGACCGGCTTCGCCCAGACCAGGATCACCCGCGAGGACTCCTGGGAGGACAAGCTGATCCACGACCTCGAGTACATCGCGGACCGCTCGATCCGGCTCTACCTCCGAGTGCTCGGCGCGACCGTCGCCCGGATCGTCAGCCTCACCCTCCGCGGCCGCGCCCGCTAGGACGCTCATTGGGCAGGTCCCGCCAGGGCGCGCTCCCGACGGGAGAGGCCCTTAGACTCGCGGCCATGTGCGGGATATGCGGCCTCGTCTCGCTCGACGGGGCCTCCGGCCCCGATCCCGCGGCTCTCGCCGCGATGAACGAGACCCTGGTTCACCGCGGCCCCGACTCGGACGGGAGCCTGATCGACGGCCCGGCCGGGCTCGCAATGCGGCGCCTCTCGATCATCGATCTGGCCGGCGGCGATCAGCCGATCGCCAACGAGGACGGCCGGATCCAGGTGATCCAGAACGGTGAGATCTACAACTACCGCGATCTCCGGGACGAGCTCCGGGGCCGCGGGCACACCTTCTCGACCCACAGCGACACCGAGGTCCTGGTCCATCTCTACGAGGAGCGGGGGCCCGCCTTCGTGGCGGCGCTCAGGGGGATGTTCGCGATCGCGATCTGGGACGCCCGCCACCGCCGCCTCGTGCTCGCCCGCGACCGCTTCGGGATCAAGCCGCTCTACTACCGGGTCGCCGACGGGGCGATCTCCTTCGCCTCGGAGCTCAAGGCGCTGCTGCGCCAGCCCGGCTTCTCCCGCGAGATCGACCCCGCCGCGCTCGAGGCCTTCCTCGCCTTCAATTCGATACCCGCACCCCTCACCATCTTCAGTGAGGCGCGCAAGCTGCCGCCCGGACACACGCTGGTGGCGGAGGGAGGGGAGATCGAGCTCGGCCGCTTCGCCCGGCCGACCCCGGTCCCCGCGGACGAGGTGCGGACGGAGGGCGCCGAAGCGCTGGCCGAGGAGCTGCGGGACCGGCTCCGCGACTCGGTTCGGGCGCATCTGGTCTCGGACGTGCCGGTAGGCGTGCTGCTCTCCGGCGGCATCGACTCCTCCGCCCTGACCGCGATGGCGGCGGCGGAGAGCGGCTACCGAGTGAGCACCTTCTCGATCGGCTTCGAGGAAAGCTCCTTCGACGAGCTGAGCCAGGCCCGCCTGGTCGCCGAGCGCTATGGAACGGACCACCACGAGCTCATCCTGCGACCGGATGCCGTGGACCTCCTGCCCCGCCTGGTCGAGGCCTTCGACGAGCCCTTCGGGGACTCATCGGCCCTCCCCACCTACCTGGTCTCCCAGCTGGCGGCCGACACGGTCAAGGTCGTGCTCTCCGGCGAGGGGGGAGACGAGCTGTTCGGCGGCTACTACACCTACGTAGCGGACAAGCTCGCGCCGCGGATCGGACGGGCGGCGCCCTTCCTGCGGCCGCTGGTCGAGCGACTGCCGAGCTCCTCGGCGAAGGTCAGCTTCGACTACATGGCCAAGCGCTTCGTGCGCGGCGCGCATCTGCCCCCGGTCGAGCGTCATCACGCCTGGAAGGAGATCTTCTCCCCCGAGGCGCAGGGCGAGCTGCTCAGCGCCCCGCGGGTGTCGGACCCGCTCGATCTCCACCGCGCCCGCTACGCGGAGACCGAGGGCGCCGAGGAGCTGGCCCGGCTTCAGGACCTCGACCTGGGCATCTACCTGGTTGACGACCTGCTGGTGAAGACCGACCGCGCCAGCATGGCCCACTCCCTCGAGGCGCGGGTGCCCTTCCTCGACCCGGTGGTCGCCGAACTCGCCCTCGCGCTCGAGACGAGGCAGAAGGTGCGCGGCTTCTCGAAGAAGCGGCTGCTGCGCCGGGCCGTGGAGCCGCTGCTGCCGCGGGAGATCATCCGCGGCCGCAAGCAGGGTTTCTCGATCCCGGTCGCCGCCTGGCTCCGCGGCGACCTGGCGCCGTTCGCCCGGGACGTCCTCTCCGCAGAGACCGTCGAGCGCCAGGGCTACCTGCGGCCCGAGGCCGTCAGCCGGGTCCTCGACGATCACATCGCCGGGAAGGAGGACCTGAGCCGCCAGATCTGGGGTCTCCTCTCCTTCACCCTCTGGTTCGATCGCTACGCGCGCGAGCCGGCCGCGGCCGGAGCGGGGGCCGGGGGAGCGGGCTGATGCCCGACACGATCGACGCCCTCTTCGCGTTCATCTTCGCCGGCGCGGCGGTCTGGGCGCTGGTGCCGGCCACCGAGTCGCTGGCCGTCCGGATCGGCGCAATGGACGTGCCGAATGAGCGCAGCCTGCACGAGGTGCCGACGCCGAAGCTCGGCGGCCTGGCCGTGCTGGTGGCCGTGCTGATCGGCGGCACCATCTTCCTCCCCTGGGATCACGAGACCCGCTCGATCCTCGGCGGCGCGATCGTGATCACCGCGGTCGGGGTGGTCGACGACCTGGTGGACCTGCCCGCCGGAATCAAGCTGCTGGGCCAGACCGCGGCAGCGATCATCCCGGTCGCGTCAGGGGTGACGGTCGCCAGCTTCACCCTGCCCTTCCTTGGCCGCGTCGACCCCGGCTCCGTGCAGCTCTTCGATCCGCCCGGGATCGGGGCGATCGACCTCGGTCAGGTGCTGACCGTGTTCGGGATCGTCGCCGTCGCCAACGTGATCAACCTGATCGACGGAGTCGACGGTCTGGCGGCCGGCGTCTGCCTGATCTCCGCGGCCTCGCTCGCCGTGATTGCGCTCTCACTGGACCGCAACGCCGCGGGCGTGCTGGCGGCGGTCACGGCGGGCGCTTCGCTCGGGTTCCTCCGGCACGGCTTCCCGCCCGCGTCGAGCTTCATGGGGGACACAGGCTCGAACCTGCTCGGCTACTTGATGGCGGTGATCACCGTCCAGGGCGCCCTGAAGACCAACGCTGTGGTGGCATTGTTCTTCCCGCTCGCCGTGCTTGCCGTGCCGATCCTCGACACCGGCTTCGTGGTCGCCAAGCGACTCAAGTACGGCCGGCCGATCTACCGGGCCGACACGGAGCACTTCCATCACCGGATGGCGCGGATCGGCTTCAGCCAGCGGCGGACGATCGCCTACCTCTACGGCTGGACCCTGGTGCTGGCGGCCGTCGCGCTGGCTCTGCGGTTCGTGCCCTACACCGACAACCACGGTCATTTCGACCCCCTGTGGACGGCGGTCATGGCCGCCTGCCTGCTGGCCGCCGCCATCGCGAGCTTCCGGCTGCTGACTGCGCTCGAGATCCTCAAGCTCCTCAAGGTGCGCAACCGGCAGTGGCGCCGCCGGCTCGGCCTCGCCCAGATTCCCGAGGCGCCCTTCGAGCCGGAGGTCGAGGAGGGCGTGCTGCGGGAGCTCGACACCGGGACCTTCGCGGTGGTCGACCCCGGGACGGGTGAGTTCACCGCCGTGGACCCGGACACGGGCGAGATGGCGGCCGTGGACCAGGCGGACCCGGAGGGCGTCAGCCCGCCCCAACCGCCTCAGCAACCTGCTCGCGCCCCCGGTAGACGCGGCTCATGATCGTCCCCTGGCGAACGCCCAGCGCTCGAGCCGCCTCCGCGTAGCTGAGGCCCGCGATGTCCACGGCTGCCACGGCCTCGCGATAGGACTGGGGGAGGTCTGCCAGGGCGTCGAGCACGGCACCCGCCTCGAGGGACGTCTCCGGGTCGCCGGCGGCGCTTCGCGCCGGCAGCTCATCGGGCTCGCGATCGCCGGTATCGGCCGATGCGCGCCGTGTGCGTTCCGTGCGCAGATGGCTGTACCAGGTGTTTCTCAATGCCTTGATCAGGTATCCGAGATCGTCGTCGCGCCGGAGCAGCCGGGGCCGGGCGAGGACCTTGACGTAGGTCTCCTGAACCAGCTCCTCCGCGAGGTCGCGCGAGCCGCACATCGCGTACGCCGCCCTGAAGAGCGTGTCGATGTGGTCGCCGGCGGTCTCGGGATCAAGCTGGCGTCCCTCCCCCTGGACGAGTAGAGCGGTCAGAAGGGCACCGCCCCGTCGCCCTTCCAAGAGGCGAGCCTCAGGAGCTCGCGGTCGCCCACACCGGTGCTGGAGAGGACGCACGTCCTGCCATCCCGCCACCAGGTGACGATCCGGCGGCCGCCCTCGTCGAGGGAATGGAGATTGACGCCGTTCCGCACGGTGGTCCGGGCGCCGCCGGGAGCGTGGATGCCGTCGCCGGAGACGATCGTGTAGGCGATCCGCCTCCCCCCGCGCTCGTAGAAGACCGTGCTCGCATCTCGGTCGCCGAGCCGGTCGGAGCGAATTCCCGCCTGCCGCCAGCCGAACTCCTCGCTCCAGTTCGGGTAGGGCACCCCCTCGACGTCCGCGGCGAGCAGCTTCGGATTGGAGGGCGCGACGGCGACGGACCCCGTCGCGGGGCGCTCCGAGAGCCGGGCCGCCTCGACCACGGTGGGTCCGCCGGCGCCCGAGGGCAGCAGGAGCACGGTGACGAGGGCCGCGGCGGCCGCCGCCCCGGCCAGGGTCCCGGCGATCAGGCGTGGCCGCCGCCGGGTCCTCCGCCGGGGAGCGGCGCGCGCGGCCTCCACGCGGGCGCGCAGGCTGTGCGGCGCGCCCAGCTGGAGCCCGCGGAGCGCGGCAGAGCCGGCGCGCTGGCGCTCGAGCGCCGCCCGCAGGGTGGGAGAGGCAGCGAGCCGCGCCTCGAGCTCCGCTCGCTCGTGCCCCTGCAGCGAGCCGTCCGCCAGGGAAGCGAGTTGGCGGCGGGTCCGCTCGTCGAGCTCGCTGTGTGGCTGATCTCGGTTCATGCCTGTTCCACTCGTCCAGACGCGCGACCGGCCGAATTATTCCGGCGGCCCCCGGAATAAATACGTGCCGCCCCCGTCTTTGGGCTTGAAACACCAAGAACTCGGACACAGCGACCCTGACCGCCGCGGCTGCCAGGGGCACGGGTCCGATCCGGAGGCACGCCCGCGTCCCGGACCTCCCTCTCCCGGGGCGCGGGCCCTCCCTCGCCGGGGCCGGTGACAGACGCTCCGCCATCGGAGTCCAAACGCTAGGATTCGCCGCCCCTCCGGCCTGCCGGAGGGTTGACTTTGCCAGGTGGGGGGCAAGGCTTTCATGCGCTCATTCGACATCGACAGACCAGATGACGCACCCAGGCAT
>DASXSZ010000127.1:0-4674 GCA_036505735.1 Solirubrobacterales bacterium | reverse complement strand
TCTGGGGCGGTCATCTGCCAGGCGAGCGGTCACGATCCGACCCGCCCCCCTGGGGGCTGCGAGATACTGCGCGGGCAATGTCGCAGGAGAACGTCGAGATTGTGCGGCGGATCTACGGTGAATGGGGGCGCGGGAACTTCCGCGAGGGAGCGGAGTTGTATGACCCGCACGTCTTGTTGGTCGTGCGCCAGGAGTTTCGGCCTGGCTTCGGGGGAGGGGGTGTACTGCGGCCCTGACGAGGTGGCCAGGTACATGCGTGAGGTATTCCTTCCAGAGTGGAAGGGTCTTGTGATCGCGGGTGACGAGTTCGTGGACGCTGAAGACAGCGTGGTCGTTCAGGTTCACCAGCACGGGACCGGTCGCCAAAGCCACGCGTTCGGCGAGCTGCGGTACTTCCAGGTCTGGACCTTTCGAGGGACGTCCGTGATCCGCATCGAAAGCGTCATGGAGCGAACCGAAGCCCTCGAAGCCGCCGGGCTGAGGGAGTAGGCGATGTCGGAGGAGAACGTCGAGCTTGTTCGCCGCGCCTATGAGGCACTCGGCCCATACCCCGGACGAGTCGAGGAATCCACCTACGCCAACTGGGTTGCTCCCGACGCGGAGGCTGATCTCTCCGCTGTCTACCCGAGCGCCGAAAGAGAAATGAGCCCAACTCATCCAACAGCTGGGAGCGGACCGATGACACCTACGGCGGGGCGCTCACCCCCTTGACAGCTTGGTCTCCTTCAAAGAGAAAGCAGCACTCCATCAGGTTGATCCTGTCCGCCTCCAGCGCGTCGAGCCGCGCGGTCACCAGCGAGATGTCCTGAGCAAGTGTCTCGGTCGGGCAAGAGTCGGCCAATAGAAAACCCCGCCGAAGCGGGGCTTTCTACGGAGGGGGAGGGATTCGAACCCCCGAGGGACCGAGGCCCCTAACGGCTTTCAAGGCCGCCGCATTCAACCGCTCTGCCACCCCTCCGGCTGTCAGGGCAAGGCTAGACGTCGGTTAGTCGTCCTGCGGGATGCAGACGACCACGGGGATGCGCCGGTCGCCCGCCCGCTCCTGATAGGAGGCGAAGCCCGGGTAGAAGCTGGTCGCTAGGTCCCAGAGCCTCTGGCGGAGCTCTCCCTGGGCCTCCCCGGCCCGGTAGCGGCCGCCGCCTCCCTTGGTCCAGAGCTCGACCTCCGGGTTGGCGACCACGTTGTGGTACCAGGCTGGGTGATCCCGGTGACCGCCCCGCGAGGCGATCAGGACGACGTTGTCGCCGTCGGTGAAGTAGGCGAGCGGGGTGGTGCGCTTCTTGCCGCTCTTCGCTCCCGTGTGGGTGAGGAGAACGGTGGGGGCGCTCACGGTGGTCCTGAGGCGGCCGCCGGTCGCGCGCATCAAGTAGGGGTCGATCTTGTTCCCGATGTTGACCAGGAACCAGGTCACGGGGCGCTGCCGGGCGGTCCAGGAGAGCGTTCGCGACCAGGGGCCCTTGGGCGCCAGCGGATCGAATGGCGGCACTCTCCCCACGCGCGCATCCTGCCAGGTCGCCTCTAGAGGAAGGCCTTGCCCTCACCGCGGTAGGTCGGCACCTCGTCCCGGATGGTGGTGCCGGTGACGAGGTAGAGGCGGTTGAAACGCTCGCAGAGCTCGCCGGCCTTGACGTGCCGGAGGTAGACCCGGTCCCCGATTCGAAGGCTGTCCGCGGCCGAGCCACGCAGCGGCGTCTGCACCTCGCCGGCGCCCTCGTAGGAGTCGAGGCGGAGCCCGGCTGGCAGGTAGGGGACCGGCATCCGGTCTCGCGCCCCGACGCCGGAGGCGAGATAGCCGCCGCCGAGCGCGGTCGCCACGCCGGGCCCCCGCCGCCGCACGATCGGCAGCGCGAACACCGCGGCCGGGCGGAGCTGGAAAGAGCGGTAGTGATCGAAGAGGATCGGCGCGAAGAAGCCGGATCCGGCAGCGACCTCGGTGACCGCCCATTCCGCCGCCGTGAGCTCGATCGAGCCCGTGCCGCCGCCGTTCACGAACTCCAGCTGAGCGACCTCGAAGAGCGCGGTGACGATCTCGGCCCGACGCTCGGCAATGTCCTTCGCTGAGGCGGACTGCATCCCCCTGATCAGCAGGTTGGTGATCGCCTTGCGCGGGGCGTTGTCGCCGATGCCGGCGATCTGGCCCTCGTAGGCCATCACGCCGACGAGCCGGGTGCGCTCCCGGCGGTCGATCTCCTGGGCCAGGGAGACCGCCCCCTCGGCCGTGCGGATCGGGGAGCGCTTCGGGCCGATCTTGAGCGCGCCGCGCAGGGGCCACCAGGAGAGGTCGATGTCGATCGCGACCCGGATCGGGGCTACGAACGAGCTCGCCGCCTCCTCGATCAGATCGAGGTGCTCGGTGCAGTCGACCATCACCACGGGAGCCTCCTCGGGATCCTCCGAGGTGATGCGCGCGAGCCTGGTCAGGCAGGGGCGGTCGGTGGAGGGGTAGGCGACGACCAGGTCCCGGAGGCCCTTCTCCCAGAGCCAGAGCGTCTCCGGGAGGGTGAAGGTCAGCGCGCCCTGGAACCCGGGGTCGAGGTCCAGCAGCCGCTCGAGCACCGGACGCGACCGCACAGACTTGCTTGCGATCCGGATCGGCTTGCCTCGTGAGCGCCGCAGCATGTCGGCCGCGTTCGCCCAGACGGCGTCCAGGTCGACGAAGGCGAACGGCGCCTGTATGCCGGAGAAGACGGCCTCGTAGCGCTCGTAGGCCTCGATCGGGGTGGGCAGCGGGATCGGCGTGGGCGTGTCGATCGCCGAGAGCGGCCGCGTCTGATCGTCGACCGGCGGTTCCCTGGTCGCAGTCTCGTCAGGAGCAGGCATCCTGATCCAGCCTACAATCGAGCCGCGTGGTCGCCTCGGCGACCGCCCCCCGGAGAGGTGGCCGAGCGGCTGAAGGCACTCGCCTGCTAAGCGAGTAGGGGGCTAATAGCTCTCTCGAGGGTTCGAATCCCTCCCTCTCCGCTCAATGAGTCTGATCGCTCTGATCGGCGGCAACCGCATGGCGATCCACGGCACGCCCGGCGCGACCGGGGGCTCCACCTCGCACGGCTGCCTGCGCGCCTCCGACCCCGACATGATCTCTCTCTTCGCGCGGGTCCCGCTCGGCGCGCCGGTCTTCATCCGCGCTTAGGGCGGCGCAGCAGCCGGCGCTTCGTCCGCGGCTTCTTCTTCACCGCGCCCTGTTTCGGTGCCGGCTTCCTGGCCACCGAGCGCTTCGCGCCGGGCTTCTTCCGCGCAGGCTTCTTGGCGGCCGCCTTCTTCGGGGCAGGTTTCCTCTTGGGCTTCGCTCGGGGGACCGGCTGCTCCCGGAGCGCCTCGCGCAGCGAGCTCGCCAGGTCGTCCAGGTCGGGGACGACGTCGCGGTCAACGGCGAGCCCGAAATAGATCCGGCCGTCGTAGCTGAGCATCCCGATCGAGAGGGCGTGGTTCTGGGGGGAGAGGGGAACGAACGGATAGATCTCGCGGATCTGGCGCCCGAGCAGGTAGAGGGGCTGCTGGGGGCCGGGGACGTTGGAGACGACCAGGTTGAAGATCAGTGGCCGCGCCATCGCCGAGGAGAGCAGCCGGTTGATGGTCGGCGGCGCCCAGCCGGTGGCCTCGATGATCAGTGAGGCAGCCCGCGCGTTATCGGATTCCTTCAGCCGGCGGGTCTCATCGCGGAGCCGCTCGAGGCGGCGGCGCGGATCGGGTTCGCTCAGCGGCAGGCGGACCATGATCGTGGAGATCCTGTTTCCGAGCTCACCCTTCTCGTCCGGTCGACGGATGCTGACCGGCACCAGCGCCACCAGGTAGTCGGGGACCGTATCCCCGCGGCGCTCGAGGAACCGGCGGAGGGCCCCGGCAGCGACCGAGAGCACCACGTCGTTGACGGTCGAGCCCTCGGCGATCTCGCGCGCCCGCTTCAACCGGTCGAGGTCCGTTCGCGCCCAGGCGACCTTGCGGTCGCGGCCGATCCTGACGTTCAACGGGCTGCGCGGCACCCGCGGCCCACCCGAGGCGAGACCCGTGAACGCCTCGGCAGTGCGCAGCACCCGCGCGGCGGTCTGGGCCGGGGTGGTGACCGCGTTGCGCGCGGCCCGGCCGGCGGCGCGCAGCGGCTTCCGCACCCTCTCGGAGGCGGCCTGGGTGAGGAGCATCGCCGGGCTCGGCTCGTCGGGGTCCCAGGGATCCTCGGGGACCTTCATGGGCGTGCCGCGCTTGCTCGGATCCAGCAGGATCGTGCCGACGTCGACGGCCGCGACGCCGTCGACGAGGGCATGGTGGGTCTTCGAGATGTAGGCGTGGCGGCCGCTCAGGCCCTCGACCAGGTAGAGCTGCCAGAGCGGGCGCTCGAAGTCGAGCGGCTCCGACATCACCCGTCCGACGATGTCGCGCAGCTGGTCGAGCCTCCCCGGGCGCGGCACGGACACATGCCGAACGTGCCGGCGGACGTCGAACTGCGGGTCGTCGCCCCAGACCGGATTCTCGATGCCGAGCGGGATCCGGACGATCCGCTGGCGGAAGCGGGGGACGAGCAGCAGCCGCTTCTCGACGTGCGCGATCAGCTCCTCGTAGCCGGGCGCCCGCCCCTCGACGATGATCGTGGCCCCGACGTGCACGTGGATCGGCCCGCGCTCCGCGTTCAGGTTCGACATGTCCGAGCCGGAGAGACGCTCTGGGGCCTTCGTCGCCACG
>DASXSZ010000126.1:0-18025 GCA_036505735.1 Solirubrobacterales bacterium | reverse complement strand
CGGCCGATGAAGCGCATCCGGACGCCCTCGTCGTTGAGCTCCGGCGTCTCGCGGTCGATGCGCTCGGCGAACATCGACATCAGCCCGTCGACCTCCTCGCGAGGCCTGGTCCAGTTCTCGGTCGAGAACGAGTAGACCGTGAGCTCCTTGATCCCGAACTCGACGGAGTCGCGCAGCCGCGCCTTGACCACGTCCGCGCCCGCCTGGTGTCCCTCGATGACGGGCAGGCCTCGCTGTTGAGCCCAGCGCCCATTCCCGTCCGTGATGATCGCGACGTAGTCGGCTGGCATCGGGAGGGGAGCTCGCGGTCCGGGCCCAGCCTAGACCTCGAGGATCTCCTCCTCCTTGCCCTTCAAGAGCGAGTCGATCTCGCCGATCGCAGCGTCCGTGTGCTTCTGCAGCTCGGTCTCGCCGTGGTGCTCCTCGTCCGAGCCGGCCTCGCCCTCCTTCTTCAGCTCGCGGAGATCGTGCATCACGTCGCGGCGGATGTTGCGCACCGCCACGCGGCCCTGCTCCGCCACCCCGTGCACCACCTTGACCAGCTCCTTGCGCCGTTCCTCGGTGAGCTCCGGGATCTGCAGGCGGATCACGTTGCCGTCATTCGACGGGGTGAGCCCGAGGTCGGACTCCATCACCGCCTTCTCGATGGTCGAGATCGACGACTTGTCGTACGGAGTCACGGTCAGCATGCGCGCATCGGTCGCTGCCACCTGGGCGAGCTGCTTGAGGGGGGTCTGGACGCCGTAGTAGTCGACGTTCAGCCGGTCGAGGAGGTGCGGTGAGGCGCGCCCCGTGCGGACCGTGGCGAGCTCGTTGCGGGTGGCCTCCACGGACTTCTGCATCCGCTCCTTGGCGTCCGCCAGTAGCTCGTCGATCATCTCGATCATCAGCTGCGCACCCTGGGCGCCGGCTCCGTCGCCGGCTTGCTCGACACCAATGTGCCGACCCTCTCTCCGCTGACGATCCTATCTATGTTGCGCTCGTCCGCCATGTTGAAGACGTAGATGGGCAGGTCGTTGTCCATGCAGAGAGACAGCGCGGTCGAGTCCATCACCCGGAGGCCGCGCTCGATCGCCTGGCGGTGGCTGATCTCCGGAAGAAACTCGGCGGTTGGGTCGATCGAGGGATCGGCCGTATAGACGCCCTCCACCCCGTTCTTTGCCATCAGGATCGCCTCCGCGTGGATCTCGAGCGCCCGCAGCGCCGCGGCGGTGTCGGTCGTGAAGAACGGGTTGCCGGTGCCGGCGGCGAAGATCACCGCGCGTCCCTTCTCCAGATGGCGGATCGCGCGGCGGCGGATATACGGCTCGGCCACCTCGGTCACGGCCATCGCCGAGAGCACCCGGGTGTCGACGGTCACCTTCTCGAGCGCGTCCTGGAGCGTGAGGGCGTTGAGTACGGTCGCCAGCATGCCCATGTAGTCGGCCGTAGCCCGATCCATCCCCTCGGCGGCGCCCTCGAGGCCGCGGTAGATGTTGCCCGCGCCGACCACGATCGCGACCTCGACGTCGCGGTCGCGGACCTCTCGTACCTGGTTGGCGATCCGCTCGATCTGACCCGGATCGGTGCCGTACTCGAGGTCGCCCATCAGCGCCTCCCCGGAGAGCTTCAGCAGGATTCGGTTGAACCGAGCCGAGGCCAAGTTCGCCTACTCCTGTCCCACCTCGAACCGCGCGAAGCGGGCGATCCGCACGTTCTCGCCGGTGTTGGCGGCGACCTCCGTGCGCAGGTCCTCGATCGTCTTGCCCTCGTAGCGCTCCTCGTTGAAGTGCTTCTGGTCGAGCAGGACGAGCTCGGAGGCCCATTTGCGGATCTGGCCGTCGACGATCTTCTCGATGACGTCATCCGGCTTGCCGTCCGCCCTCGCCTTCTCCTCGAGGATCCGCCGCTCGTTGGCGACGTCCTCCTCGGGGATGTCCTCGAAGGAGACGTGCTCAGGATTCATCGCGGTGACGTGGATCGCGACCTGCCGGGCGAACTCCTTGAAGTCCTCGTTGCGGGCCACGAAGTCGGTCTCGCACTGGACCTCGACCAGGGCGCCCTTGCGGCCGTCGGCGTGCACGTAGGAGGCGACGATGCCCTCCTCGGTGCCGCGACCGCTGCGCTTCGCCGCGGACGCGGCTCCCTTCTTGCGGAGGATCTCGATCGCCCTCTGCTCGTCGCCCTCCGCCTCCTCGAGGGCTCTCTTCACGTCCATCATCGGGGCGCCGGTGCGCTCGCGGAGGGCCTTGACGTCTGCCGCGCTGACCCCCATCAGGACTCACGTCCGCTCTGGGTCGGCGCCGGCTCGGGCTCCTCCTCCTGCGGTTGCGGCACCTCGATTCCGGCCTCGCGGCTCGCCTCGGCTGCGGATCCCTGTGCGTCGTGCGGCTTCGCATCGCCCTCGGGCTGCGGCTGAGGAATCTCCTCGGCGGCCTCGCGGTTGGCCTCGGTCTGCTGCGCGGCGGCCTGCTCGGCCTCGGCGCGCGCCTTCTCCTCGGCCTCCTGGCGGGCCTTCTCCTCCGCCTCCTGCTTGGCCTTCTCCTCGGCCTCGCGCCGCTGGCGCTCTTCCTCCTCGCGGCGCTTGCGCTCCTCCTCGGCCCGGCGGCGCTCCTCTTCGGCGCGCCACTGCGCGGCGGCGCCCTCGATCGCGGCGCCGAGGGTGCCGATGATCAGCTCGCAGGAGCGGATCGCATCGTCGTTTCCCGGGATCACGTAGTCGACCGGGGTCGGATCGCAGTTGGAGTCGACCAGACCCACGATCGGGATCTCGAGGCGCTCGGCCTCGCGGAGCGCGATCTCCTCGCTCTTCAGGTCGATGATCACCACCGCGTCGGGCAGCCGCTGCATGTCCGCGACGCCGCCGAGGTTGTACTCGAGCTTCCGCAGCTCGGCCTCCATCGACATGCGCTCCTTGGTGGGCAGCAGATCGAGGCGACCGCCCGCCTTGAGGTCGCGAAGCTCGTGCAACCGCTGGATGCGTTTGCGGATGGTGTGGAAGTTGGTGAGCAGCCCACCGAGCCAGCGCCGGTTCACGTACGGCATGTCGCAACGCTCGGCCCATTCCTGGATCGAGTCTCGCGCCTGCTTCTTGGTCCCGACGAAGAGGATCACTCCCCCCTTCGCCGCGACCTCGGTGACGAACCGCGTCGCCTCGTTCAGCAGCTCCTCCGTCTGGAGGAGATCGATGATGTGGATGCCCTCCCGCTCTCCGAAGATGAAGCGGCGCATGCGCGGGTTCCAGCGCCGCGTCTGGTGGCCGAAATGAACTCCGGCCTCCAGCAGCTCCTTGATGCCTACGTCGGCCATCTGCCCTTCCTATCGCTTGTTGTGTTCAGTGCCCCGTCGCGGCTCGGGGACCCGGCACTGCCGGGCAGCATCCCGTCACCTCTCGGCGGGGGTTGGGTGCAAAGTCCGCGGGATTGTAGGCGCTGAGCGGCGCATCCCCGACCCTGGCCGGGGCTCAGCTCTCGGCCACGTCCCGCCGCAGGAACACGAGCCCGGCGGCGATCAGCGCCGGCGCACCGTAAACGGTGCACACCCAGAGCGACCGCAGGATCGGATCCCAGTCGGTCGGGGTCCGCAGCAGCCCCTGCCAGGCGGTGAACTGGGTGCTCAGCAGGTAGGGATGGAGGTCCCCGAGCCCAGGCAGGATCGCGAGGAGCTGGAGGAGCAGCGAGAACATGAGCGTTCCGACGATCGCCGCTCCGCTGTTCCGGAAGACCGTCGAGAGAAGCAGTCCGATGCAGGCGATCGCGAGGATCGGCAGCAGGTAGACCAGCAGGCTGGCGCCGACCAGGAGCAGGCCGCGGGGTGCCGAGACGACGGTTCCGGACAGCGTCGTCACCGGGTTGAAGCCCGAGGCGAGGACCCCGGCGCCTGTGGCCACGACCCCGGCGATCGCGATCGCGAGCACGGCGTATGTGGCGGTCGCCAGCAGCTTCCCGGCGAAGACCTGATGGCGCTCGACCGAGCGCGTCAGGATCATCTTCAGGGTGGCGTTTCGGTCCTCGCTGGCGACGATGTCGCCCGCCACCAGGGCCGTGATCAGGGGGAACAGCCAGATCGAGCCGAACAGCAGCATTACCAGCGGAATTGCGAGCCCGGTGTCGTGGACGTAGCGCCCGAAAGCGACCTCGTTCGGGTGCCCTCCACCGGTGACCACGGCGACGACGAAGATGATCGGCACCGCGGCCGCGGCGCCGAGGCCCAGGTAGGTGCGTTTTTGCGCGCGGAGCTTACGCAGCTCCCAGCGATAGACGGTCAGGATCGGGCTCACGCCGCCGCCTCGATCTCGTCGGGCCGGGCTTCGACCTCGGCGGCTGGCGGACCGCCCTCGGTGAGCTGGAGGAAGACCTCCTCGAGCGACGCCTGACGAGGGGTCAGCTCGAGGATCGGAGCTCCGGCGCCCGCGAGAGCGAGCGAGAGGGCCGCCACGACGTCCTCGCTCGGCGCCTTGAAGAGCAGCCCGGCGGGCATGGCGTCGTCGATCACCTCGATCCCGGGCTGGCGCTCGCAGATCCGCCTCGCGAGAACATCGTCGATGGTCCGCAGCCGGTAGCTGATCCCCGCCCTGGCGCGAAGCTCCTCCAGGGATCCCTCGTAGGCGACTCGTCCGCTCCGGATGATCGCGACCCGGTTGCAGAGCTCCTCCACCTCCGGCATCAGGTGGCTGGAGAGCAGGACCGTGATCCCTCGCCGGCCGAGATCGCGGACCAGCTCCCTCATGTCGCGCATCCCGGCCGGATCGAGCCCCGTCGTCGGCTCGTCGAGCAGCAAGAGCCTGGGGCGGCGCAGCAGCGCCGAGGCGATCCCCAGGCGCTGGCGCATCCCGTGGGAATACCCCTTCACCTTGTCCTTGGCGCGGTCTCGCAGATCGACGGTCTCCAGAACCTCGTCGATCTTGCCCGCCCCGTCGCCACCGTCGAAAGCTGCGTAGAGCTCGAGGTTGGCTCGGCCGCTCAGGTACGGATAGAAGGTCGGCGCCTCGACGAAGCCGGCCACGCCATTGAGGGCCTTCACGCTCACCTGCGGGTTGCGTCCGAAGAGCCGCACCTCCCCGGCTGTCGGACGGATCAGCCCGAGCATCATCCGCAGGGACGTCGTCTTGCCCGCTCCGTTCGGGCCCAGATAGCCGAAGACGTCTCCGGGATTGATTGTCAGGTCGACGTCGTCGACCGCCAGAATCTCCCCGTAGCGCTTGGCCAGCCCGCGGACCTCGATGGGCGGTGCGTCCGCCATCTATTGCAAATCGCGGGCGGCCACCAAGGCAGTGGCACCGGGAACAGAGCCGAGGACCGTGTAGGCCACCCCGGCGCGCTGGAAGCGCACCAGGGTGCCGAGCGGGGTCTCGAGCTCCTCGCCCTGGATCCCGTCGATCGACACGGTGGGGAGCCTCAGCTGGCCCTGATCGCCGCTCTGGATGCTCGAGGTCTCGTTCTGATCGACGGCCCGCTCGAGGACGGCGATCCCGTCGAGCCCGTGACCATAAGTGACGAGCGCGCCCGCACGCTCGTCGCTCTGTAGCAGGCGCACCTCATTGCGAGCCCGCCCGGCGAGGGTGTCCGGCGCGATCACAGGGAAGGCGACGTGCTGCTGTACCGGATCAAGCCCGGTGACGGGCGGCGTATCGGTATGCGTGGTTGCGTCGCCCCCCGAGGGGCTCAGGTCGACGACCGTTGCGTCTGACGGTGGGCTGATCTCGAAGACCGAGGAGTCGACCGGGCCGTAGGAGATCTCAGTGGCCTTCAGCTCGACCACCGGCGAGCTGTCGCCCTTGGCGTACAAGGCGGCGCGCAGCGGCGTGCCGTGGACAGCGTCCCAGGCGAGCTCGGCCCCGCCGACGAGTCCGCCGTTCCGCTTCGGCTCAATCCGAACCGAGTAGGCAGGCTGGCCGGCGACGTCCGTGGGATCTGCCCGGCCCAAGGCCACGTGCTCCATCAGCTGCGCGATATCCCTCTTCACCCCCGCGAGCGACGGCGGCCGCTCGTCTGCGGAGTAATCCGATCCGTCTCGATCGCGGCCCTTCGGAAGCGTGCCCTCGTAGACGGTGTTCGTGCCCGAGTCATAGACGGAGACGCGCCTTCCATCCGCCAGCACCTGCGTGTCACCCGTCCCGCTGTCGCCGGCCGCGTCGGCCTGGAGCTCGAGGCGCAGGTGGCCATCGGAGGAGGCCCAGAAGCGCCCTGAGGCCCCGCTCAGGAGTGGGCTACCCCCCTGCACGTCCGAGTTGTTGACCAGGTGGTTCGTGAACTGGATTCGGCCGCTGACGCCCGGGACGTCCGGCGCCGTGAGCGCGTCGTGAACGGCCACCGGCAGCGACTTGGGCGGGGGCGTCGGACCCCCGTCCGTGGTCGCCATCGCCAGGGCGGCCCCGCCGACGATGATCGCCACCACGCCCCCGCACAGCGCCAGCAGCCGGCGAGTGGAGATGCTGCGCAGCCACGCGATCACCTGACCAAGGCTACGCCCGTCGCCTAAAAGCTCCGGGCCTCGCTCAGCTCGAACCGCGTCGGGCCTGATCGAGGGCCGAGCGCAGATCCGCCGGTAGATCGGAGTGGAATTCGAGCGGTTCGCCAGTCTGCGGGTGCGTGAGGCCCAGGCGAGAGGCGTGCAGGAACTGGCGGGCGAGGCCATGGCGGCCGGCTGAGCCGTATCCAGGGTCCCCGGCGACCGGGTGGCCGATGGCGGCGAAGTGCACCCTGATCTGGTGCGTGCGGCCGGTATCGAGGCGCGCGTGCACGAGGGTGTCCGCCGGCAGCGCCTCGACGACCTCGAAGTGGGTCCGCGCCTCACGCGAGCCGGTGCCCTTGACCGCCCTCTTCGTGCGTTGCCGCCGGTGACGCCCGAGCGGCGCGTCGATGGTGCCCGTGCGACTGTCCAGGTGCCCCTCCACGAGCGCCGTGTACTCCCGGACCACCTCGCGGGCCTTCACCATCCGCGACAGGGCCCGGTGCGCCTCCTCGTTGCGGGTCACCAGCATCAGGCCCGAGGTGTCCTTGTCGAGGCGGTGAACGATCCCCGGCCGGTCGCCCTCTCCACCGCCGGCGATCCCCGCCAGCAGGTCGACCAGGGTCTCGCCCTTGTGCGAGGGAGCCGAATGGACCACCAGGCCCGCGGGCTTCTCGATCACCGCCAGGTCCTCGTCGAGGTGGACGATCAGCTCCTCCGCCTCGGGCCTCACGGGCTCTTCCGCCGCCTCTCGGAGGGCTCGACGTCCAGCAGGAGCAGGAGAACGCCGACGGTGATCGCCACGTCCGCCAGGTTGAAGGTCGGCCAGAGCGGCAGATCGATGAAGTCGGTGACGGCGCCGTCGCGCACGCGGTCGGCCAAGTTGCCCAGCGCCCCGCCGATCAGCAACGCGGCGGGCAGCCAGATGAGCGCCCCGCCGCGGCCCCTGGTGGCGAGGACGACCAGCAAGCCGAGGAGCAACA
Source organism: Solirubrobacterales bacterium (assembly GCA_036505735.1). GTDB lineage: Bacteria > Actinomycetota > Thermoleophilia > Solirubrobacterales > 70-9 > DASUPK01. The sequence continues at coordinate 10,613 of DASXSZ010000126.1, read as the reverse complement.
CGAGGGTGACGCCGATCAGCACGGCCGAGATGTCCCCACCGATGCCGAAGGCGACACCCTTGTTGCGGACGTTCTCCAGGTGGAGGAAGGGAAGGACCTCGACCCGGTCGCCCCGTGAGACCAGCGAGGTAGCGATCGCCTTGCTGCCCTGGTCGATCACGACCACCGCGCCGCAGGCGGCGAGCCCCGGGACGATGAGATCGACCCAGCGCCTCAACCGGCGATCAGCGCCACGACCACGCGCCAGACGATGCTGAGGACGATGATCGCCAGGATCGGGCTGATGTCGATCGCCATGCCGCCGGCACCCAGCGGCGGGATCACGCGCCGGAAGATGTTCAGGTACGGGTCGACGACCTGGTGGATGAAGTCGACGCTCGCGCGCAGCCACGGGTAGTACGGCATCCGCGGGATCCAGGAGAGCAGGATCCGGATGAAGATCAGGATGAAGTAGACGAGGAAGACGGCGCTGACGTAGTTGGCGACGTCGTCCCGGGTGACGGCCAGCAGCAGGCTCATCGGCGGACCTTCTCCAGCGACGCATCGACAGCCGCCATGAGCGTCTCCCGGATCCGGTGGTCCTCGAGCGCGTTCAGGCCCGCCTCGGTCATCCCCCCGGGAGAGGCGACCGCTCGCTTCAGATCCGCCGGGTCGCGCAGCTGCAGGAGCCCACCCGTGGCGCTCATTGCCCGAGAGACCATGCGCTTCGTCTGCTCCTCGGTCAGGCCCTCCTTGACGCCTGCCTCGACCAGCACCTCCGCAATCAGCGCCAGATAGCCGGGGGAGCAGCCCATGATCGCCGTCGCGGCGTCGATCAGGTCCTCATCGAGCTCGATCACCTCGCCCACCAGACCGAGCAGCTCGGTGACGCGCCTCCGTCGGGCCTCGTCGGTGCCGACGGGGAAGGCCACGCAGAGAACCGCCTGGCGAAGCTGCGCGCCCAGGTTCGGCATCACCCGGACCAGCGGGATGCCCGGCAGGGCCTCCCCCAGCGTCTCCAGCGTCGTGCCGGCGAGGATCGAGACCACGGGCGTGCCGGCCTGTACCAGGTCACCCGCGACGGCCTCCAGGACGTTGGGCTTCACCGCCAGCACGACCAGGTCGGAGGCTTCCGCGAGAGCGGCGTTGCCCTCGACGGCCTCGCCTCCCACCTCATGGGCCAGCCGCCTGGCGCGATCGGCGTCCGCGTCCGAGAACAGCATCGCCTCCGGGGCGCCCGGCTCATCGCCCGCCGCGGCCCAGCCGCGGGCGAGCCCACCGGCCATGTTGCCCGCACCCACGAAGCCGACCTTCATGGTCGGGAACTCTATTCGGAGGCCTGATGCGCCTCGCAGAAGTCCCGCAGGGCCGCCGCGAACTCCTCGCTCGCCGAGACGGCGGTCGGGACGGTCACGGCGGTCGCGTCCGGAAAAGCCGAGACCAGGTCCTCGTAACCCTCGGGCGTGAAGACGAGGCATCCATCGTGCTTCGCGAGCAGGGCCGGCTTGTCGAGCCCCGCGAGCGCCTCGCCGATCGGCTCCGGGTGCGCGACGTTCATCTCCCAGATCCGGGAAGCGATCTCCATCGGGGGAAAGCGCTCGACCATGCGGCCGGCCGCCTCCTCGTCGAATCCCCCCTGCGTGAACTGGGTGAGGCCGTAACGGACGAACGAGTCGTAGTCCGAGCCCATCAGCTGCGTCATTGCCGCGACCAGCTCGCCGTTCACCGCGGGCCGTTCGCCACCCGTGCCGTAGTCGACGGACGCGTGCCCCAGGGCGATTCCCAGAACCTCGTCCGGCCTGGCGGCGGCGATACGGACGGCGGTGGCGGTTCCCCACGCGTCCCCGACGACGAAGTACGAATCCCAACCGCGGCTGTCCAGCTCCTCGAGTCCCCGCTGGACCACAATCCCACGATCGAAATCCGCCTGTGCATCATCCGGGATCCGCTCGTTGCCGACGCCCGGTGCGTCGAACGTCGCAACCTCGGCCCACTCGGAGAGCTGCGGCGCGATCGTCCACTCCACCTCGGTGAACTGCGGGCAGAGCAAGATTCGGGGACGGGGCACCCGTCCAATCTCTCACAGGGCGCTAGGACTGGTTGAAGAAGCCGCCCTCGAGGATGCGGGCCTTCTCCTCGGCCGACACCTCGACGTTCTGCGGGGTGAGCAGGAAGATTCCCTGCGCGATCCTCTGCATGCCGCCGCCGAGCGCGTAGGTCATGCCCGAGGAGAAGTCGATCAGCCGCTTCGAGAGCTCGCGGTCGGTCGACTGGAGGTTGATGATCACCGGCTTGGAGCGCTTGAACTCGTCGGCGACCTGCTGGGCGTCGTTGAAGCTGCGCGGGGTGACCACGTGCATGGAGGCGACGCCGCCGCCATTACCGCCCGACGCCGCGCGGCGGCGACCCCTGCGAGGCGCCTCGCCGGTGTCGTCCGCTTCGCGGAGGCGCCCGCGTCGCGGCGCGGGCTCCTCGTCGCCGAAGATGTCGTCTATGTCGTCCTCGCGGCCACGCCGGCGTGAGGGAAGGCCGCGGACGGACTCGCGCGGCGCGACGGCGGTGTCGTCGAGCGCCATCTCGCTGCCCGTATCGCCCTCGTCGTACTCGCCCTCCTCGATGTAGTCACCCTCGACAAGGCCGAAGTACTCGAGCGCGCGTCTCCATGTGTCTCTGATCGCCATCTCGGCTCAGATTCGGCTTGACGGCCGTTATTCCTCCACCCGGTTGTTTCCCGATTATGAAGACTTCGACGCCCCGCGGGCCAGGTTCACGCCCAGAGGATCGACCCGAGGCGGACGATGGTGGCCCCTTCCTCTACGGCCACCTGCCAGTCCTGGCTGGTTCCCATCGAGAGGCGCTCCAGGCCCCGCTCCGAGGCAAGCTCCGCCAGCCGGGCGAAGTAGGGCCGGGAGGCCTCCGGATCCTCGGTGAAGGGCGGCATCGTCATCAGCCCGGAGACACGCACAGGGCAGCGCTCGATGAACCGGTCGAGCTTCTCCGGCTCGACCCCGCCCTTGCCCTCCTCGCCGGAGAGGTTCACCTCGACCAGTACCTCGGTGTCCGGGTTCCCGTGCTTGCCGAGCTGATCGAGGACGGAGTCCGTGGCCACGGAGTGGATCAGGCGCACCAGCGGCAGCACGCCCTTCACCTTGCGGCTCTGCAGGTTGCCGATGAAGTCCCAGGTGAACCGGTCACCCCACCGCCGCCGCTTCTCCTCGAGGTCCTGGAGGCGGTTCTCGCCGACCAAAGTGATGCCAGCCTCCGCGAGCGCGCCCATGTCCTCCGTGCGCACGTACTTGGTGGCGGCGAGGATCTCGATGTCCGGGCCCGTGGTCGCGCGGATCTCCTCGAGATTCGTGCGGACCCGCCGGGAGTCGAGGTTAGTGACCGGTTCGACCACGCCTACGCCAACCAGACCAGTCCGGCCTGGCGGCCGGTGCGATCGCCGTCGCGGCGATGGGAGTAGAAGAGCTCTGCGTTGCAGCTCGTGCAGAGACCCGAGGACTCCACCGCGGTGACCCCGGCACGCTCCAGCAGCGCCGTCGCGACCGTGGTCAGATCCAGCATCCGCCCCCGCGCGACCCCATCGAGATCCTCGAACCGCGCCAGCACCTCCTCGCCGACCTCGTAGCAGCAGGGACCGATGCCCGGCCCCACCGCGGCCGCCTCGGCGTCCACCGCGCCGGCGGCCCTCGCCACGATTCCGCCGGCCAGCCCGCGCCAGCCGCAATGCGCCATCGCCACTCCGCCTGGGCCCACCATGGCGACGGGAAGGCAGTCGGCGACCATCACGAGGGGAGTCAGACCCGGATCGGAGGTCGCGTGCGCATCGACCTCGTCTGGGCTCCGGACCACGTCCGCGTAGACCCGGGGCTCCTGCCGCCCGTCGTGGCGCCGTAGCGCCACGCCATGCACCTGACGGCCCATCACCACGCCCTCGGGCGTGCGGTCGAGCGAGGCGGCCAGCCTGCGCCGGTTCTCGCGGACGCGATCGCGCTCGTCGCCGGTCAGAATCGCCACGTTGAGCGCCTCGTAGGGCGCCTCGCTGACGCCTCCTATTCGGGTCGAGAACGCCGCCCGGGCCCCTGGCAGCTCGGCCTCGAGCCAGCGCACGCCGTCTTGCTCGCGCCACTCCATCCCGCGCAGGCTAGTCCTCAGGGATCTCGCCCCGAGCGGCTGCGAGGGCGATACGGAGCTCCTCGTCGCGGCCGGAGATCTCCCCGTCCAGCTTGCCCGAGAGGGCCGCGTCCAGACCGTGCCCCAGGGCGGGCCCCTCGGGGATTCCTGCCGCGAGCAGGTCATCTCCGGTGATCTCGAGGCGAACGGTGCGCCATTCCTCCGCGTAGCGGTCGAGCCACTCGGCGCCCATCGCCCGGGCGACCAGGAGCTGGGCCGGGTCCCATGGCTCCGCCAGGCGGACCGCTTCCGACGGTCGCTCCGGTGTGGCCGCGGCGAGCTCGCGGATCTGAGGCAGCGGTCGCACGACGGCCAGCATCACCGCCAGCTCGCGGTCCACCCAGTCCGCCCACGGGGGCCTCGCGGCGAGCCTGGCCACCTCGGCGACCCGTTCCGGCGCCCGCGGATCCAGGCTTGGCATGACACCCCACTCCACGATCAGCGCCAGGGCCTTGGCCGGATCCTCCTCGGCGGCGATCCGGCGCAGCTCGTTGTCCATGCGGTCCTCGGAGACCGTCGAGGGGTCCGCATCGCGAAGCAGCGCCGCGGTGCCGGGCTCGAGCTCGAAGTCGAAGCGGGCCGCGTACCGCGCCGCACGCAGCGCGCGTGTCGGGTCGTCGACGAAGGAGCGCTCGTGGAGCACCCGCAGCAGCCCGGCCCGCAGATCCTCGAGCCCTCCGTGAGGGTCGATCAGCTCCGCATCCCCGGCCAGCGGATAAGCCATCGCGTTCACGGTGAAGTCCCGGCGGGCGAGGTCCTCCGCGATCGATGCGGCCCGAACCTCGGGGAGCGCCCCGGGGTACGGATAGCTCTCCGCGCGGGTCTGGGCCACATCGATCTTGACGCCTTCTCGCTCCAGCCGGCCGGTCAAGAAGAGGCCGTCGCGCTCCACTGCGAAGCCGGGCAGATCGGCGAGCGCCTCCACCTCCCCCACGATCGCCACGTCGAGATCCGCGCCCTCGATCCCCAGCAGCAGGTCGCGGACCGCCCCGCCGACGAGGAAGGCGGGCACCCTTCCCGCGATCTCACCCAGCAGATCGATCGCCGCCAGCGAATCGACCAGCTCCGGCAGCCGTGCGGGGTCGACGTCGCTTGAGCCGGGCATTAGCGCGCAGTCCTAGCATGACGCGCGGGCTCGTATGCGCGCTGCACTGCAAAGCCTCTGGAGGGATCACCGCTGGGCGACCATCGGGACGGCCGCCGGGGTCGCGGCGATCGTGATCGCCGTGGTCGGCTATCTGGTCCTGAAGCGGCCGCCGGACAAGTCCTGTCCCGCCCCCTGCACGATCACCAGCGAGGCGCCTCAGCCGATCTCCGGGGTCACCGACTGGCCCGTGTACGGACTCGATCCCGAGCGCACGCGGTATCTGGACGCCCCCGGCGTGAAGCCGCCGTTCTCGATCCGCTGGCGCTTCAAGGGCAACCGCCTGCTCGAATACTCGCCGATCCTGGTGGGAAACCAGCTCTTCGGGATCAACAACAACGGGCTGGCCTTCTCGGTGAAGACGAAGACCGGCAAGGCGCGGTGGAAGCGCCAGGTCGCGAACCTGAACGCCTCGGCCCCCGCCTACAGCCACGGAATGATCTACCTGTCCAACCTCGAGCCAGGCCAGGTGATCGGCCTCGCCGCACACGACGGGCACCTGGTCTGGAAGCACCCCCTGCCTGGACGGACGGAGTCCTCACCGCTGGTCGTCGGGAACAGGGTGATCGTCGGCTGCGAGTGCAACACGATCTATGCCCTCGACAAGCAAACCGGCAAGACGATCTGGGAGCGGCACGTGAACGGCGCGGTGAAGGCGGCGCCCGCCTATAGCGACGGGATCGTCTACGTCGGCGACTACAGCGGAGAGATGACCGCGCTGCACGTCAACGACGGCTCGATCAAGTGGCAGACGGGCTCGCAGGGAACTAGCTTCGGCCGCACCGGGCGGTTCTACGCCACGGCGGCGATTGCGTTCGGCCGCGTCTACGCGGGCAACACCGATGGGCGCATGTACAGCTTCGACCAGCAGACCGGAGACCTCGCCTGGAGCCACTCCACCAGCAACTACGTCTACGCCGGGGCGGTCGCGGCCCGGACGCCGGACACTCCCCCCACCGTCTACTTCGGCTCCTATGACGGGAACTTCTACGCCCTCGACGCACGCACCGGCAACGAGCGCTGGACCCAGCACGACCTCGGGTCGATCTCGGGAGCGGCGAGCCTGATCGGAGACACGGTCTACGTCGCAGATCTCCAGCACACCTCCACCTACGGGTTCAACGCCGCCAACGGCCACAAGGTGCTCGAGTACTCCGACGGCGCCTACAACCCGGTGATCTCCAACGGCAAGGAGATCTACCTGACCGGTTACAAGGCGATCTACGCGCTCGCTCCAGCCCCGGGACCAGCAGTCAACGGCTTCGTCCAGAGGCCGCAGTCGAAGGCCAAGAAGGCCGGTAAGGAGAAGCAAAAGGGAAATAAGAAGGGCGGGAAGGAGGCCAAGTAGCCCGGATCAGGCCGTGCGGACGGGGATCCCCGCCAGCTTCATCCGCTGCTTCGCCTCCGCGACCGTGTGCGCGCCGTAGTGAAAGATCGAGGCGCAGAGGACCGCGTCCGCGTGTCCCTCCTCGATCGCCTCGACCAGGTGATCGAGCTCTCCCGCGCCGCCGGAGGCGATCACCGGTACGCTGACGGCCCGGGAGACCGCCCCGGTCAGCTCGAGGTCGTAGCCGTCGGTGGTGCCGTCGCGATCCATGCTGGTAAGCAGGACCTCACCGGCCCCGAGCTCCGTCGCCTCGCGCGCCCAGGCGACCGCCTCACGGCCCTCGACCCTGGTGCGCCCGCCGTGGATGTAGGTGTCCCAACCATCGGCCGCCCTCTTCGCGTCGATCGCGATCACCACGCACTGCGAGCCGAACACCTCGGCCAGTTCCGCGATCAACTCGGGCCGCTCCAGCGCGGCCGAGTTGACGGAGACCTTGTCCGCCCCCGCGTCCAGGACCGCCTGCGCATCTTCGACGGATCGGATCCCGCCGCCGATCGTGAACGGGATGAAGACATTGTCGGCCGTGCGGCGGGCGAGCTCCACGATCGTCTCGCGGCTCTCGTGCGAGGCGGTGATGTCGAGGAAGACCAGCTCGTCGGCGCCCTCGGCGTCGTAGCGTTCGGCGAGCTCGACCGGGTCACCCGCGTCGCGAATGTCGACGAAGTTCGTGCCCTTGACGACGCGCCCGCCCTCGACGTCGAGGCAGGGGATGACCCTCTTCAGAACCACACAAACAGGCTAGGGACTCGAGTTATGAAGCCTTCGCGGGCCTATAGCGCGCATAGGCTTCAGAACTCCGCTCAGTTCCAGTCGCCGGCGGCGTACGCCCAGGCGATGAAGAGCAGCTGCACCGGCAGGCGGAGGTAGAGGGTGGTGCGGCCTCCGGGGATGCCCTTCTCGTAGCGCTCCGGCTCGAGGGCCATGTGCAGGTTCGCCGGGAACACGGCGACGAGCGTCGCGATGCTCCACAGGCTCCCCGCGCGGCGGGTGCGGCGGTGCATCGTCGCCAGGCCGCCGGCGATCTCGGCGACGCCGCTGATGTAGACGAGCTCGCGGTGGCGTGGCAGATACGGCGGCATGATGCGCTCGTACCAGCGGGTCTTGACGAAGTGCATCACTCCCGCGAAGAGGAAGAACGGGCCGAAGAGCCGCGCCATCGGCCGGATCCTATGACTCGAGGACGGCCTGGGCGTCGGCGACGGTGAAGCGGCTCTCGTACAACGCCCTGCCCACGATCACGCCCCCGAGGTTGTCGAGGCCGAGGCTCGCGACGGCCCTGAGGTCGTCCAGGGAACCGATGCCGCCCGAGTAGATCAGCTCCCCGCTGGTCGAGCCGGCCACCTCGCGCAGTGATTCGAGGTCGGGTCCCTCCATCAAGCCGTCTACGTCGACGGGCGTGTAGACGAACCGGCCGATGCCGCGCTCCGCGAGCGCCGCCACGACCTCGGTGGTCCCCAGCTCGGATTCCTCCGTCCATCCCTCGGCGGCGACCTTCCCCGAGCGCGCATCCACCGACGCGACGATGCGGTCGCCATGGGCCGCGGCGATCGCCGCGGCCATCTCGGGATCCCGAACGGCCGCGGTACCGAGTACCACCCGCTCCGCGCCGGAGGAAATCGCCTCCTCCACCTTCTTCGAATCGCGCAGGCCGCCACCCAGCTGCACCGGGACGTCGACGGCGGCGACGATCCGTCTCACGTGCTCGAGGTTCACGGGCTCCCCCGCCCGCGCGCCGTCCAGGTCGACGACGTGCAGCCACCGCGCCCCGCTGTCCGCCCAGCGCTTTGCGGCGACCACGGGGTCGTCGTCGTAGGCCTTCTCCTGCTCGTAGTCGCCCTGGATCAGCCGCACGGCCCTGCCGTCGCGGATGTCGATTGCCGGATAGAGGATCAAGTCGGTCTCGGGTACCCGGCGCGGGCGCCGGTCATTCGGGCGATTCGCAGATGCCCACGAAGTTGGCGAGCAGGCCCAGGCCGGCCGAGCTCGACTTCTCGGGGTGGAACTGAACGCCGTAGAGCGGCGGGCGCTCCACCGCGCACGCGAAGCGCCCGCCGTAGGCGGCCGTCCCGAGCACATCCGCCTCGGCGGCCGGGCGCGGGGCAAAGGAGTGGACGAAGTAGAACGGCGTCTCATCCCCCAGCCCCGGGGTGAGCCGCGAGTCATGCGCCCACCGGACCGGCGACCAGCCGATGTGGGGGACCTTGTAGCCGTTGGCCTCGAGCGGCGCGACGACGCCGCCCAGCAGCGAGAGGCCGCTCCCCCCCTCGTTCTCCACCGACGATTCGAAGAGGAGCTGCAGTCCGAGGCAGATTCCCAGGACCGGCACGCCGGCGTCGATCCGGCCTGCGACCAGCTCGTCCAGGCCGAGCTCGCGAACCCTCTCCATGGCCCGCGGGAAGGCCCCGACGCCCGGCAGGATCACGCCGTCGGCGGACTCGGCGGCAGCGCGCTCCGAGGTGATCTCCGCCTCGGCGCCAACCCTCTCGAGTGCCTTCTCGACCGAGCGGAGGTTTCCCATCCCGTAATCGAGGATGGCGATCCGGGTCATTCGGTCAACCTGCCCTTGGTGGAGGGCACCCCGCTCTCGTCGGGATCGATCGAGACCGCCTCGCGCAGCGCTCGTGCGAACGCCTTGAATGAGGCTTCGATCATGTGGTGGGCGTTCGATCCGGAGCGAACCCAGAGATGCAGCGTCAGCTTGGCGTTGTTGGAAACGGAGCGGAAGAACTCCTCCGCGAGCTCGGAGTCGAACCCGGCGATGGTCACGTCGGGGAGCTCCGCGGCGAAGTCGCAGAACGGGCGGCCGGAGATGTCGATTGCGCACTCGGCCAGGGCCTCGTCCATTGGCACCAGCGCCGAGCCGTAGCGGCGGATCCCGGCCCGATCGGCGAGTGCCTCGTCGATCGCCTGGCCGAGACAGATTCCGACGTCCTCGGTCGTGTGGTGGGCGCCGGTCTCGAGGTCGCCCGTCGCCTCGAGATCGAGGCCCAGCCGGCTGTGGCGAGCGAGCAGCTCGAGCATGTGGTCGAGGAAGCCGACGCCGGTCGAGACCTTCGCCTCGCCTCCGTCGAGGTCCAGGCGCAGGCGGACCTTCGTCTCCTTGGTCTCGCGGTTGATCTCCGCTGTGCGTGCCATTCACTAATCCTTTGCCCGTGCTTCCGCGGAGTCGGCGTGCAGCGGGAAGCCCTCGGCGCGGGCCAGGGTAGCGACGGTCGGTGCGAGGGCCCGGGCAGCGGGCTGCGTCATCTCGACGGTGGCAATTCGCCGGCGGAACGCACCGGGACCGAGCGGTCCCTGGAACCGCCCTGCTCCGCCCGTCGGCAGGACGTGGTTCGACCCGGCCGCGTAGTCGCCGAAGGCGGTCGCGCTCGCCTCACCGACGAAGACGCAGCCCGCGGTGGTGGCCGTTGCCGCGAGCAGCTCGGCGTCCTCGGTGAGGATCTCGAGGTGCTCGGGTGCGATCGCGTTGGCCAGCGTCACCGCCGTGACGGTGTCGGGAACGGCGACCAGCGCGAGCGCCGCTTCATCCGCGATGCGGTACTTCGCCGCGACCTCGGTCACGCTGTCGGCTATCGAGTCCAGCATCACGGACTCCACCGCCGCCGCGACCAGGAGCCCGTCGGCGCCGTGCTCGGCCTGGGCGCAGAGGTCGAGGCCGATCCAATCCGGCTTCGCGGTGTCGCCCGCGATCACCATGAGCTCCGAGGGACCCGCGATCCCGTCGATCCCGACCTCCCCGACGAGCTGCCGCTTAGCCTCCTGCACGTAGCGGTTGCCCGGCCCTGCGATCACGTCGACCGGGTCGATCCGCTCCGTGCCGAGGGCCAGCGCCGCGATCGCCTGCGCGCCGCCCATCGCGTAGACCTCATCCGCTCCCGCGATCGCCGCGGCCGCGAGCACGACATCCGGGACTCGCTGCGCGTCGCC
>DASXSZ010000125.1:0-15077 GCA_036505735.1 Solirubrobacterales bacterium | reverse complement strand
GGGGCGTCCTGGTCGATCTCGGCGTGACGGCACACGCGGGCCTGGCTCCCGTCGAAGCGGCGAAAGAGGGCGCGGTTCGAGTGGTCGGTATCCACGATCCCGGCCACGGCCAGGATTGACGGGATCGCGTCCGGCTCCAGGTCCTGGTTCTTGGGCGAGAAGGCATCGATCGACGGCGGGACGATCCAGATCCGATCGGGGTCGAGCCCCTCCCAGACGAACCGCTCGCGAGAGAAGACGTATGCGTCGGCGTCGACAACGTCCGGGCGGAGGAAGTCCCAGGCTCCCCGAGCCAGGACCCCGGGGCGGTCGACGCCGATGTGGCAGCGCCAGACGACCTTCGCATCACTCGTCTTGACGTGCGGCACGAGCCCGGCCGGCTGCGGATCGTGGATGTAGACGACGTCGCCGGGCTGAATCCGCAGCGCCAGATCGTCCGCGGCCTCCAGCAAGGCGCGCTCGTAGACGTCGCGTTCGGCGGGTCCGAGCGGGCCGCCGTCGCCGTCCGACTCGTGCAGGTGATTGTGGATCCGCTTGGTCACCCGGAAGAAGTCCGGGTTACCCGAGATCGTCAGCCAGCGCACGTCGACGCCGGCGCCACGCGCATAGGCGAGGAGCGATTGCAGCATCTCCGCGACCCCTCCGCCGCGAGCGGTGGAGTTGACGTGCCAGACCACCCTCCCGCTGAGCACCTCCCGGGAGGTCGCGATCGCCGCCTCGACCTGCTCGTAGCCATCGCCAAGCAGGGATCGGAAGCGCTCCGGCGAGATCGCGGCAACGGGGACCTCCTCCAGTGCGCCCATCTGCACAGACCCTACGTCGTCCAGCCCAAACGAGGCCTTTCCTATCATCGGATCCTTGGACGCTTGGACCCGTCGAGTCATCCGTCATCGGAAGATGATCCTGGTTGCCTGGCTGGTTCTGCTCCTGTTCGGCGCCTACGGCGCGGCCAACGTCGGCAAGCTGCTCAGCAACCGGTTCAGCGTTCCGGGCTCCGACGCCGAGGATGGACTCAACCTGGTCAAGGACCGGCTGCACGAGCGCGGCGACGGTGCCTTCACGCTGGTGCTGAAGACCGACGAGCCGATCGCCGGCAGCCCGGCCTTCCAGCGGCAGGCCGAGTCCGCGGCGCAGAAGGCGGCCGCACCGCTCGCGGACGGAGAGGCGGGACCGGTGCTGCTCGCCTCGCCCAACCTCGCGTACATCCAGCTCAACACGTCGCTCGAGAACGCCGATGCCTCCGACAAGACCAATGCCGTCAGGGAGGCGGCGCCGGACGTGCCCGGGGCGACCGAGTACGTCACGGGCTTCCCGGCGATCAACCACGACACCCAGAAGATCTACAACGACGACCTCGCCAAGGGGGAGTCGATCGCGGTCCCGATCGCGATCCTGATCCTCGCCTTCATGTTCGGCACGCTGGTGGCGATCGGCGTGCCGCTCGCCTTCGCCTTCGTCTCGATCCCGACCACGCTCGGGATCGTCTGGATCGTCGCCCACTACATGGACATGGCGATCTACGTGACCAACATCGTCACCCTGATCGGGCTCGCGATCGCAATCGACTACTCGATGCTCGTCGTCTTCAGGTTCCGTGAGGAGCTGGAGAAGCAGGAGGACGCGAACGAGGCCCTGGTGACGACCATGAAGACCGCCGGGCGGGCGACCCTCTTCTCCGGTGGCACGGTTACGATCGGCCTGGCGCTGCTGGTCTTGATGCCGCTGCCGTTCATGCGTTCGATGGGGGTCGGCGGCCTGCTCGTCCCGCTGGTCTCGATCATCGCCTCGGCGACGTTCCTGCCGGCCCTGCTCGCGGTGCTGGGACGCAAGGTGAACCGCTTCCGCGTGATCCCCAGGCGCATCCTGGAGGCGCGCGCCGAGGGCCGTCCCGGCTTCTGGACCCGGCTCTCGAGGTCGATCATGCGCCACCCGGTCGCATTCCTGGTCGCCGCGACCGCGGCGATGCTCGCCCTGGCGCTGCCCGCTTTGAGCCTGCACCTGACCTCGGGGGACAACCGCGGCGTGCCGCTGACCACCGAATCGACCCGGGCCCTGAAGCTGCTCGAGGACACCCTCGGCCCAGGGGCCCTCGCGCCGAACCAGATCGTGGTCGACACCGGAAGGCCGGGCGGCGCCGCGGATCCGTCGACGGTCGCCGCGCAGTGCAGGCTGCTCGCCTCCCTGCGAGCGGATCCGGAGATCCAGCCGCAGACGATCCAGGCGCCGGTCGCGCCGAACTCGTGCCCCTCAGGGGTCCCGCCCACCCCCACGGAGCTCGCCCTCGCTCGGCGGGCGCGGTTGGTCGACGCGAACGGATCGCTGATCCAGATCCGCGCGGCGGGCCACAGCGACTCCGGCACCGACCAGGCCAAGGACCTGGTCCACCGGATCCGCGACGAATACGTCCCCAGCGCGCGCTTCCCCCCGGGCGACACCGTGCTGCTCACCGGGGCCCCGGCCTTCGGGGTGGACTTCGTCGACACCGCCTATGGGGCGTTCCCCTGGCTGGTGCTGGCGGTGCTGGTGCTCTCCTACCTTCTGCTGCTCCGCGCCTTCCGGTCGATCTTCCTGCCGCTCAAGGCGGTACTGCTCAACGTCCTCTCGGTGAGCGCCACTTACGGCGTGCTGGTCCTCACCTTCCAGCACGGCTTCCACTCGGTGCTCGGCCTCCAGGGTTCCTCCCAGATCGAGGCCTGGATCCCGATCTTCCTGTTCGCGATGCTCTTCGGCCTCTCGATGGACTACGAGGTCTTCCTGCTCTCACGGATGCGAGAGGAGTGGGACCAAAGTCACGACAACGAGCACGCGGTGTCCAGCGGCCTCGAGCACACCGGCCGGATCATCACCGCCGCTGCGATCATCATGATCGCCGCGTTCTCGGGCTTCACCGCGGGCTCGTTCGTCGGCCTCCAGGAGTTCGGGATCGGCCTGTCGGCGGCGATCCTGCTGGACGCGACGATCGTCCGGTCGGTGTTGGTGCCGGCGCTGATGAAGATCCTGGGCGACTGGAACTGGTACCTGCCGGAGCGGGTGCGTCGGGCAATGCGGCTCTCGCCGCCGAAGCCGGTCACCGGGATCCGCGGCGGCTCCGAGTAGGCGGATTAGCTCCTAGTTCACGGAGGGATCCGCGGGCATCCGCGCGAGCAGCGTGTACTGGCCACCCTTGCGCGCCAGCACGGCCGCCCAGAGGTCGCCGTCGGCGAAGGGGTCGTCCGGATGGGCATCCTCCACGATCCACGCCCCCTGCTCAAGCTCGCCGTCGAGCTGGCCCGCCCCCCAGCCGGCGTATCCGGCGAAGACCCGCAGCCGGTACAGCTCCGGGGGATCGTCCAGATCCACCATTCCGACGGACTCGACGATCAGCTTGGTGGCGTCGGCTGGGTCGGGATGCTCGCCCACCGCGGTGACCGCGTTCGGCTGGACCGGACCACCGATGTGGAGGATGTGGTCGTCGCCGATCAGCTCCGCGAGCTCCGGCGAGGCCTCACCGACGGTCGTCTCCGACGGTCTGTTGAGGACCAGTCCGAACGCCCCCTTCTCCGAGTGCTCCACGATCAGGATCACCGTCCGGTGGAAGTAGTCCGGCATGCTCGGGGAGGCGATCAGCAGCTTGCCGTTGAGGCTCTCGCTCACGCCCTCCCACAATAGGCTGCGGCAATGGCGATCACGCTTTACGGCACACCGCCGTCGCCACCCTCGCACACGGCTCGCCTCATGCTCGAGCGTAAGGGCATCGACCACAAGGTGGTCTGGCTGCTCCCCGGGCTGTGGCCCGCCCTGCTCCGAACCCGAGGCTTCCGCGGGGGCACAGTCCCGGCGATGAAGATCGACGGGCGCAGGCTGCAGAGCTCGCGGGCGATCTCCCGCGCGCTCGAGGATGTGAGGGCGCACCCGCCGCTCTTCCCCGCGGACCCCGAGCGGCGCCTTGCGGTCGAGGAGGCCGAGCGCTGGGGCGACGAGGTCCTCCAGGACGTCCCCCGGAGGATCGTTCGCTGGATCACGGCGCACAACCAGGAGGCGCGGGTGATGATCGCCCGTGAGGTCGGGATCCCGCTGCCGGCCGTCGCCGCCTTCGTCAACGCCCCGGCGGCCCGCCACCTGGCGAGCAAGGTGGATGCGAATGACGAGAGCGTCGTCCGAGCGGCCATCGGGCAGGTGCCCGAGGTGCTCGACCACGTCGACGAGCTGATCGCCGACGGTGTGGTCGGCGGGGAAGAGCCGAACGCAGCCGACTTCCAGATCGCGACCTCGGTCCGCGCGCTGCTCACGATCCAGGACCTCCGGCCCGCCTACGAGGGTCGCCCGGCCGGCGATCTGGCGATGCGCTTCCTGCCGGAGTTCGGCAACGACTTCCCGGCGGGGATGCTGCCCGCGGAGTGGCTCGAGGCATTGCGCCCCGTGCGATGAGCGTCATCTGCCACCACACGATGTCGCTGGACGGCTTCATCGCGGGCCCCGAGGATTCGATGGACTGGGTGTTCCGCTACGGGGCCGCGACCTCGCTGGCCGAGGAGACGATGGAGAGGATCGGCGCGATCCTCGCCGGCCGGCGCTGGTACGACCTCGCCATCGAGCGCTGGAACGGGGTCGATGGGATCTACGGAGGGAGGTACGAGGGATCGGTCTTCGTGCTCACTCACAGACCGCCCGACGACGCCGATCCCAGGATCAGATTCGTCTCCGAGGGGATCGAGCAAGCGGTGGAGGCTGTGCAGGGCGCCGCGGGGGAGAAGGACGTCGGGATCTTCGGGGCGAGCCTCAGCCGGCAGTGCCTGGGGGCGGGGCTGCTCGACGAGATCGTCATCCACCTCGCCCCGGTCCTGCTCGGCGGCGGGGTGCGGCTGTTCGGCGGGGAGGTCGACGGGCGTATCGAGCTGGATCGGGTCTCCGTTGGGGAGGCGGAGCGGCTGACCGATCTGCGATTCCGGGTGGTCAGGTTCGGGGTGGTGGAGTAGCGACCGCTACGGGCTGAGGACGATCTTGAGCGCCTCTCGGTTGTCATAGATGCGATACGCATCGGGCGCCTCATCCAGCTTCATGTGGTGGGTGACGAGGGGCGCCGGGTCGAGCTTTCCGTCCGAGAGCAGCTCGATCACCCGGTCGACGTGCTTGATCACGTTGGCGTGGCCGCTGGTCAAGGTGAGGGCCTTGATCCAGAGCACGCCCATGTGGACTTCAGCCCGCTCCGCGTAGACGCCGGTTACCGAGACGGTGCCGGCTTTCCGCGCCAGGCGGAGAGCCATGTCGAGCGCCTCGGGATGGCCGACGGCATCGACCGCCAGGTCCACCCCACGCCCCTCGGTCAGCTTCTTCACCTCGTCCCGTGGGCTCTGCTCGGTCAGATGAACGGGCGTCGCGCCGAACGAGTCGGCCATCCGGAGGCGGTCCTCGACCGTGTCGATCGCGACGACCTCAGACGCGCCGGCCGCCTTCGCGGCCTGCACCGCACAGAGCCCCACCGGTCCCATGCCGAGGATGGCCGCGGTCTCGCCCTCCACGAGCGGTCGCGAGTCGATCGCGTGGAAGGCGGTGCCCATCACGTCGCCGGCGAACAGGGCGACGTCATCCGAGAGGCCCTCCGGCACGCGCCTCAGCGCGAGGTTGGCGTGCGGGACCAGGACCTGTTCCGCCTGCGCGCCCTGGAGCGAGCCGAGCGTCTCGCCGTGGCCATAGACCCGGGCGAAATCGCATTTGTGGAACTCCTGGCGCTGGCAGAAGAAGCACTCGCCACAGGCGGTCGCGTAGGTCCCGAGCACGCGGTCGCCGACGCCCACCCGGTTGACCTCGTCCCCAGCGGCGATCACCTCGCCGACGAACTCGTGGCCGATCACGAAGCCGGGCTCGATCTGCACCCGCCCGTGGTAGATGTGGAGGTCGGAGCCGCAGATCCCGCTCGCCTCGACGCGGACGATCGCGTCGTCCGGCGCCAGCAGCTCGGGCTCGCCGACCTCGTCGATCCGGACCACGCCGGGGGCCTGGAAGGTGACCGCTCTCATCCGGCAGAGCCTATGAGAGGATCCGCACTATGGGGATCGAGAAGTCGCGGCCGGTGCTGATCACCGGGTGCTCGACCGGGATCGGGAGGGCGACCGCCGAGCGCCTCGCCGAGGACGGCTGGAACGTGCACGCGACCGCCCGCAGGCCCGAATCGATCGAGGATCTCCAAAAGAAGGGCTGCAAGACCCACGCCCTCGATGTGACCGACGAGCGCTCGATGGAGCGCGCCGTCGAGGAGGCTGAGAGGGACGGCCCGATCGGCGCGCTCGTCAACAACGCGGGCTACAGCCAGAGCGGAGCGATCGAGACGATCCCGATGGAGAGCGTCCGCCGCCAGTTCGAGACCAACGTCTTCGGGCTGGTGAGGATGTGCCAGCTGGTGCTCCCGGGGATGCGAGGGGTAGGCTCGGGACGGATCGTCAACCTGAGCTCGATGGGCGGCAAGCTCACCTTCCCGGGCGGCGGCATCTACCACGCCACCAAGCACGCGGTCGAGGCACTCTCCGACGCCCTCCGCTTCGAGGTCAAGAACTTCGGCATCGACGTGGTCGTCATCGAGCCGGGGTTGATCATCACCGAGTTCGGCGAGACCGCCGCGGGCAGCATGATCGAGCTCGACCACGGGCCCTACGCCAAGTTCAACCAGGACGTCGCGCGGGTGACAGCGAACGCCTACACCGGGCCGATGGCGAGGTTCGGCGCCGGGCCGGAGGCGGTCGCGGCGAAGATCTCGAAGGCGATCACCGCCAGGCGGCCCAGGACCCGCTACAAGGTGACGCCGTCCGCCGGGGTGATGATGGGAATGCGCCGGGCGATGACCGACCGGATGTGGGATCGCTTCGTGCGCTCGCAGTACCCGCCGCCCAACCCTGGGTCCTGATCGGCGCCCGGCCGACGTTTGAAACTCGCCCGATCCGCAAATGATTCGGGCATGAGGGCCGATTCGACCGTTGACCGCCCCGTGCTCCGCCAGCGCGGCCGAGCCCTGATGGAGTTGCGCCGTCGCGAGTTCCGTCGTGAGCGACAGCAGTTCGGAGGCCGGATTCAATGGGAGGCCGTCTTCTTCGGGTGGCTGGCTGCAATCGGGCTCGCGGCGTCGCTTGTGGCGATGGTGCTCGGCGGGCTTGTCGCGGCCGGGGTTACCAGCTTCGACGAGGACGCCTCCAGCCTGGTCGACCACGTGACCACCGGCGGTGGCGCCATCGCCATCGCCATCCTCGCGCTCGCCTACCTGACCGGTGGCTATGTCGCTGCCCGGATGGCGCGTTTCGACGGCTGGCGCCAGGGGGTCGGGATCTGGCTGCTCAGCCTGTTGCTCGTCCTGGCCGCCGCCGTCACGGCCTGGATCGCCGGTGGGGACCTCGATCCCACCAAGTCGATCACCTTGCCGAGCAATCCGGTCGACGAGGGCCCGCTGCGAGATGGCGGTGTGGCCGCCGTGGCGATCGTGGCCCTGGTTCCGCTGCTTTCGGCGATCGTTGGCGGCGTCCTCGGCGAGCGCTTCCATCGGGCCGTCGACAGGGCGGGGATCCTGGAGCCCGAGCCGCCGGGCGAGGCCGAGCCGCCGCCGGAGGAGGCCGAGTCCCCGCCCGAGGAGCCGCAAGCGGAGATCGAGGCCGCGCCGGCGCCGGAGGCGGAAGCCGAGACTGAGGCGAACGCCGAGCGAACCGAGACGAAAGCTCCTGCCTGGCCCTAGCCGCCCGGGTCGCACTGGTAGCGGTGGTGACGGTGGCCGTGAGCGGCTGCTCCCTTTTGACGAGAGAGCCGAAGTCGATCCCGCCGCCCCCAAATTCCGACACGACCCCCGACCGCGGCGGGATCGGGACCCCGATCACCCTGCGCGGGGAGGAGACCGAGCTGGAGGTGCGGGTCACCCGGCTGATCGATCCGGCGCCGGTCTCCCCGGCCGATCAGACGCTGCAGCCTGGTGGCCGCTTCGTGGGCATCGAGCTCGCCTTGCGGAACATCGGCATGGCCATCTACAGCGAGTCCCCGCTGTCCGACTCCAAGCTGCTGGCGGGGGGCTCGGAGGCCGATCCGGTCAACCTGATCGGCGGCCCGTGCGGCGGCCGCTTCCCCCTCCACCTCGCCCTCCGCCCGGGCGCCCGCGCACGGGGATGCGTTCCCTTCGAGGTCCGCGACGCGCTGCGCCCGTCCCGCTTCCGCTTCGCTCTCGACAGCGGCTTCGCCACGGAGGTGGGGACCTGGCGTCTGGGATGAGCACGGGCCGGGAGTACGATCGAGGGACCGAGCAGTCGAGGAGGCAAAGATGGCGAGCGCACTCCTGATCATCGACTTCCAGAACGACTTCACCTCCGGTGGAGCCCTGGCGGTGCCGGGCGGCGACGAGATCGCGGAGCCGATCAAGCGGCTGGCGCCGCAGTTCGATCACGTCCTCGCGACGCGCGACTGGCATCCGCCCGATCACGCCTCGTTCGAGACCCAGGGCGGCCCCTGGCCGGTCCACTGCGTCCAGGGCACCCACGGAGCCGAGCTGCACCCGGCGATGCGCGAAATCGACGTCGACGAGCTCGTCGACGTCGGGGCCGGCCGGGAGGACGAGGGCTACTCGGGGTTCGAGAAGTCGAAGCTCGAGGATCTCCTGCGCGATCGAAATGTCGATGAGGTCGCAGTCGTCGGCCTGGCGACCGACTACTGCGTGCGGGCCTCGACGATCGACGCCTGCAAGCTCGGGTTCGACACCACGCTGATCACCGACGCGATCAGGGCGGTCGACGTCAATCCTGGTGACGGCGATCGCGCGATCGAGGAGATGCGGCAGGCAGGGGCGAAGCTCGCCACCTCCAAGGCAATCGCCGAGCGTCAGCCGTAGGGACCGACTCTGGTCATGCAGGCGGCGCCCGCCTCGGCTCCCAGCCGCAGCGCTCTCTCAACACCCTCGCCGGCGGCGAGCCCATAGGTGAACGCCGCCGCGAAGGAGTCCCCCGAGCCGTAGCTGTCGGCGATCGGGCCTGGGAGCGGGACGGCGTCCCAGGCGCCAGTGCGGCCGTCGGCCGTCTCATAGCGCCCGCCGCGGGCGCCGTCGGTCGCGACGAGCAGCGCCGGCCGCGGCTCGAGTGCCCGCGCGAAGGCCGATTCGAGCTCATCCTCGGCCGAGTAGACCAGGGCATCGAGCCCGACCCCGGAGTCGGCCAGAACCCTTCCGGCGCGAGGGGAGGCCACCAGGACGGCGGCGCCCCTGGCCGCGCGCAGCGCGCCTCCGTCGCCGGCTGTCACGTACACGCCGTCGGCGCCCTGCAGCTGGTCCCAATCGAGCTCGTCGTCGCCACGGGGCTCCAGCCGTTCGCCGATCGTGGTGATCGTCCGCTCGCCGCGGGAGTCGAGGAAGGTGAAGGCCCGGCGGGTGGGCCCGGGCCGGCGGGCGGCCTGCACGGTCACGTCGAGCTCGGCGAGCCGCTCCTCCGACCGCGGCGCGAGGTCATCCTCGCCCAGGGCGGTGTGCAGGGTGGCGGCGCCCGCCATCCGGGCGAGCTGGACGGCGGCGACCGCTCCCCCGCCTGCCGGCTCCTCGAAGTCTGCCGAGGCATGCACGATCTCGCCGGCTGCCGGGACGTGGTCCCCGCGGACGAACTCGACCCACTCGACGTGTCCGACCACGGCGACGCGCACGGGCGAGATTCTCGCCCAGCGCGAGGCTCCGCGTCAGCCGCCGAGCCGTCGCCGGGCATGTTCACGTCCACGATGAGGAGGTCCGGCCGCTCGCCAGCGTCCACCCGCTCCGGAGGTGTTACCTGATTTTGTCGAGAGGCGTAGCCTTGTAGGGGTGGCGTCAGCTGTGGGGGAGCCGGACTTTCGCGCCCTGTTCGAGGCGGCGCCCGACCTCTACCTGGTGCTCGACCCGGACCTGCAGATCGTCGCCGCCAGTGCGGCCTACCTGAACGCGACCATGACGCGGCAGGAGGAGATCGTCGGGCGGGGCATCTTCGAGGTCTTCCCGGACAACCCGGACGATCCCGCGGCGACGGGGGTCAGGAACCTATCCGCATCGCTCGACCGCGTCCGCCGGCAGCGCGTGGCGGACTCGATGGCGGTGCAGAAATACGACATCCAGAGGCCGGAGGAGGAGGGCGGCGGGTTCGAGGAGCGCTACTGGAGCCCGAAGAACACCCCCGTCCTGGACGATCTGGGCGAGCTCGCCTACATCGTCCACAGGGTCGAGGACGTGACCGAGTTCGTCAGGCTGTCCGAGCGCGGCACCGAGCAGGAGGCGGAGATCTTCCTCCGAGGGCAGGAGCTGCAGCGGCTCAACACGGAGCTCGAGCGCACCAACCAGGCGAAGAACGAGTTCCTCTCGCGGATGAGCCACGAGCTTCGCACCCCGCTCGCGGCGATCATGGGGTTCAGCGAGCTGTTCGCGCTCGCGGATCTCGACGAGCAGAAGAGGGAGTGGGCGGCCACCATCGTGAGGGCGGGAAAGCACCTGCTTCAGCTCGTCGACGAGGTGCTCGACATCTCGCGCATCGAGGCGGGGGAGCTCCGGCTGTCGCTCGAGCCCGTCGCGGTGAAACCCCTTCTCGGCGAGGCGATCGAGCTGATCCAGCCGCTCGCGGAGGGGCGGCGGGTGGTCATCCACCCGCCCGAGATCGCGGACGGAAGCGGCTACGTCCGTGCCGACAGCCAACGGCTCAAGCAGGTGATGCTCAATCTGCTCTCGAACGCCGTCAAGTACAACCGGGAGGGTGGCGAGGTTCAGGTCTCAGTCGACGCGGTCGACTCGGGTCGGACCAGGATCGCCGTTGCCGACACCGGACTCGGGATCGACCCGGAATCGCTGGCGAAGCTCTTCACTCCCTTCGAGCGCCTCGGCGCGGGGGCAGACGTCCAGGGCACCGGCCTCGGCCTGGCTCTGTCCCGCAGCCTGGTCGAGGCCATGGACGGGACGCTCGATGTCGAGAGCACGCCGGGCGAGGGAAGCACCTTCACGGTCGAGCTGGGCCGCGGCGAGCCCGCCGCCGTCGCGGCGGCCGAGGACGAGGAGCGGGAGCTGATCGCCGAGCGTGTCTATGACGGCGAGCGCCGCCTGCTCTACATCGAGGACACCCTCGCGAACGTGCGCCTCGTCGAGGAGATCCTCCAGTCCCGGCCGAGCGTGCGGATCCTGCCAGCGGGCATGGGGCGCCTCGGCCTGGAGTTGGCCGCCGAGCACCAACCCGATCTGATCCTGCTCGACCTCCACCTGCCCGACATCGGCGGCGAGCAGGTGCTCGCCCGGCTGAAGGAGGACGAGCGCACCCGGGATATCCCGGTCGTGGTCCTGAGCGCCGACGCGACCGACCGCACTCGAGGCCCCTTGCTTGAGGACGGCGCCCGCGCCTACCTCACCAAGCCGATCGGCGTCGGCGACCTGCTCGATGTAGTCGACACGCACATCGCCGGCTGAGCGAGTCCCGGTAGTCCGGAGTTGCCAGACTTGGCGGGGTGCTGCGAAGCGCGCTCTGTCCGATGCTCGTACGCAGGGAGGATCAGCTCACGATCCTCGAGGAATCGCTGCTCGCCGCGCACCGAGGCGTCGGCCGCTTTGTCGTCGTCTCAGGCGAGGCGGGGATCGGCAAGACCAGGCTTGTGACCGAGCTCTCGCACGACGCCCGCCGCCTGGGGAGCTCGGTGCTCTGGGGCGGCTGCAGCGAGGCCGAGCTGTCCCTCCCGTACCTCCCCTTCGTCGAAGCGATCGGCAATCACATCTCCGCCGAGGACGTGGAAGAGCTCGCCGCCCGCCTCGGTCCATCGGGCGCACCGCTGGCGCAGCTCTTCCCTCAGCTCTCCGCCGGTGAGCAGCCGGAGAGGGAGACCGATCCGGGGCAGGTCAAGCTGCGGCTGTTCGAGTCGATCGTCTCGCTGCTGACGCTGATCGCGGAGCAGCGGACGCTCGTCCTGGTGATCGAGGACGTGCACTGGGCCGACGACTCGACACGGGAGCTGCTCGATCACCTGGCCCGCCGGCTCGCGAAGCTCCGTGCCCTCGTCCTGGTCACGTACCGGAGCGACGAGCTCCATCGCAGGCACCCGTTCCAGCCGACGCTGCACGCCTGGCGGCGCTCAGGGGTGGCCGAGATCGTCGAGCTCGAGCCGCTCCCCGCCGCTGGAATCGCGGAGATGGTCGCCGCCATTCTCGGCTCGGGAACGGTCGATCCGCAGCTCAGCGAGATGCTCTACCAACGCAGCGAGGGCAACCCTTTCGTCCTCGAGGAGATGCTCCGGGAGGCGATCGACGAGATCGCCGATCCGACGGACCTCGATCCGAAGGCGTTCCGCCATATCCGGATCCCCGACACCGTCCGGGACACGATCCTGCTCCGCCTCGGCCGCCTCGACGCCGATCACGCGTCGATACTCGAGGCCGCCGCCGTCATCGGGCGCAGCTTCGACTACCCGATGCTGATAGCCGTCGCCGAAGCCGACGATGACGCGGTTCAGTCGGCGCTCGCAAGCGCGGCCGCGGAGCAGCTGATCGAGGAGGACGCCGACCACCCGGGCCGCTACCAATGGAGGCACGCCCTCACCCAGGAGGCGATCTACACCGAGATCGTCACCCCGAGGCGCCAGGCCTTCCACGCGCGCGCCGCCGAAGTACTCTCGGGCTCCGAGGACACCAGACCGGTCGACCTGGCCCATCACCTGCTCGGCGCGGGCCGCTTCGAGGAGGCGGTTCCCGTTTGCCTGAGGAGCGCCGATGAGGCTGAGCGGGCGGTTGCCTTCGGAGAGGCGATCTCGATGCTGGAGCGGGCGCTCCCGCACGTTGGAGATCCGCCCGAGCGCGCCCTGCTGATCTGCCGGATCGGGCAGGACCATTTGCTCAACGGTGAGCCGGCGGCGGGCGCCGGGTTCCTGGCGGAGGGCATCGCGTCCCTGGAGGAGCTCGGCCGGCGGCATGACGCGGCGCGGGCCCGGGTCGCCCTCGGCCGCTGCCTCTGGGAGGGCGAGAAGCCAGACGAGGCCCGCACCGAGTACGTGCTCGCTCGAGATGTCCTCGAGGCCGAGGGCCCATCGGCCGAGCTCGCCATGGCCCACATGCGCCTCGCCGGTCTCGACGCCTTCGAGCTCGACTACCGGGGCTGCCTGGAGCACTCACAGCGGGCCGTAGAGATCGCCGAGCGGGCCGGCGCCGATTACGAGCGGGTCTGGGCGACGGGATATCTCGCGCTGGGGCTGCTCGACTCGGGCGATCACGAGCGCGGCTTCGAGGTGATGGACGCCTGCTTCGACGAGGCCGTGGAGAAGGGCTATTGGGTCATCGCCAACAACATTACGTTCAACGACGTCTGGACCCGCACCCACATGCTCGAGGGCGATCTCGAGGCACGGCTCGATCGCTTCGACCGCATGCCGCCGATGCGGCCGAACGAGGCGGGTTCGCAGATCCTGACGAGCTACGTGGGACTAGCCCACGGCGACCTTGCCGTCGCCCGCGAGGCCGCCGAACGAGCGCTGGCACTCTATGGCGACCTCGGCTACGGGAAGATGGTCTGGCGCAGCCGGGTTCAGCTTGCTGCGGCGCTCGTGGAGCTCGGTCGCAATGAGGAGGCGGGGGAGATCCTTCCCCCGACCTCCAGCCGGACGGAGCTGCAGGACATCGTCTACGACGCGACCGCCCAGATCCGCTCCAGGCTCGCGCGCGGGGAGACCGAGGAGGCACTCGTCGTTGCCGGGGAGATCGTCGAGCGGGCCGACGGGCTCTCCACCTACCGCATCTGCCTGGCCGTGGCGGCGGAGGCACTGGTGGCGGCCGGCGACCTCGACGCGGCCGAGAAGCTGATCGAACGCGGCGCCGCCCGCGACACGGCGGCGGGTCAGAGCTATCTCGACGAGATGCGGGGTCGCGTCCTGCTCGCTCGCGGCGACGCGGCGGCGGCCGAGCCGCTGCTCGCCGGCGCAGTGGAGGCGGCCGAGGAGGTCGGGTACGGACTGGTCGCGCTTCGGCGGCGGACCCTGCACGCGGAGGCCATCGGCCGCACGGGCGACACCGGCTCGGCCGAGAGCGAGCTCACCGAGGTGGCCGATGCGGCCGATCGCCACGAGGCGGCACTGGTTCGCAGCGAGGCCGAGGCCGCCGCAGCAAGGCTGGAGATATCTCTACCGCCGGCGGCGGAGCGTGAATTCGAGGCGGAGCGCGAGCCGGCCGCGGTCCCGGGCGGGGAGCGCCTGGTCACCTCGCTGTTCGCCGACGTTCGGGGATACACGCAGCTCGCCGCGGAGACCGCGCCGGCCGAGCTGTCGGAGCGGATGGCGGCCCTCTATCGATTCGCCCGGGCGGCTGTCGCCCGCAACCACGGCCTGATCGACAAGTTCGCCGGCGACGCCGTGATGGCGACCTTCAACGCCTCCGGAAACCGGGTCGATCACGTCGCGGACGCCCTGGAGGCCGCGCTCGCGCTGCATGAGAAGGCGAGGCTGATCGACCTGCAGCTGGGCGTCGGGATCGCGGTGGGGCCGGCGATCCTGGCAGCCGGAGCGTCGGACTCCAACATCACGGTCCGCGGCGAGTCGACCAATCTCGCCGCGCGCCTGCAGCAGGCGGCCGCGGGGCGCGAGATCCTGCTCAGCGAGGAGGCGCATCGCCGGGCCGAGCGCTGGCTCGCAGAGCGAGAGCTGCAGGTCACTCGGGAAGCGCTCGAAGTGAAGGGCTTTGAGCAACCGATTGCGGCCTATCGGATCCGCTCGCGGGGCGCCGACGATCGGGCTGCGCTGAGCGGAGGGGGTGGGATTCGAACCCACGAGGGACCGAAAGGCCCCTAACGAGGTCGTCGACATGCTCGTCGGCGGGTAGGACTCACACCCCCGCGGCGAGTCGATCCTCCGCCACGGTGGTGGCCGCCTCACCGCTGCGCCGATGGCCGGTGACCGCGCTGACGAAATGATCTCGATCCAGCGCGAGCAGACGGCAGCCGGCAAGTGCGGTGACCGTCGCGGTGCGCGGGACATCGTTGAGGAGCGCGATCTCCCCGAAGCACTCACCCTCGGCCTGGTTGTGGCGGAAGACGCCATCGACTCGCACCTCGACCTCTCCCGCGGCGATCAGGTAGAAGCGCCTTCCCGGCTTTCCCTGGGTGACGATTTCCTCC
>DASXSZ010000124.1:0-7771 GCA_036505735.1 Solirubrobacterales bacterium | reverse complement strand
CCTCGGCTCGGGTGGCTCGGAATCGCCCAGCAAGTCGTCCGGCGCGAAGCAGACTGCCGCTCCGCCGACCTCGGTGCCCCGCTCGAGCGATCCTGCTCAGCAGGCCAGGGAGCTGGCCGACTTCCTGCGCGCCCAGGCGCGTGCCGGCCAGACGAACGCCGCGCCCTAGGGCGTCGTCTTCGGAGCGGTGGCGGCCGGCGCCGGCTGAGTGGGCGTCGTTGCGGTCTGCGTGGGCGTCGCCGGCGCGGGGGTCGTGGTGGCCGCGGTGGTAGGCGGATGAATCGATGGCTCCGACTTCTCGCCGCAGCCTGCGGCGGCGAGCGCCGCCACGCCCGCCACTCCCAGGGCCACGAACCGCAACCTTCGCCTGCCCGCCTTCGCTTCGAAGCTCACCCGCTGCACCGTAACGGAGGCGTTTTCGCCCTGCCGGGCCAGCCTGGGCGAGTGGAGTTCGAGGAGCGGCGCCGAGCATAAAACGGGTCACGCCCGGGTAGGTCCCGGGAGCGGTCAGATAGGGCCATCAGGCGAGCATCGACCAAGGAGGGTCCATGGCGCGCTACAGGTTCCTCTCCGCGGCCGTCGCTGCCGCGGCGCTGCTGATCGCCGCTGCGAGCGCCCAGGCGAAGGTCATCAAGGTCAACCCCGGCGGCTCGATCCAGGCGGCGGTCGACGAGGCGAATCCGGGCGACACCGTGCTGGTCGCACCCGGGACCTACACCGAGGCGGGACGGCCTTGCCCGGCGGAGCCCACCAACACCTGCGCGGTCGCGATCAGCAAGGACGACATCAGCGTCGTCGGGCAGAGCGGCAACGCGGCGACGCTGCAGGCCGCGAGCGGCCAGGACGTCGGCATCGGCGTCGCCCAGACCGACGACCCGTCATGCCTGACCGACCCGACACTCCGGGTGCACGGCTCGTTGCTGAGCGGGCTCACGGTCCAGGGGTTCGGGGACGACGGCGTGCTGCTCTTCTGCGTCGACGGATGGAGGATCAGCGACCTCGTCTCACGCGACAACGACGAATACTCGATCTTCCCGTCGCATTCGTTCAACGGCCGGCTTGACCACTCGTTTGCGTCGGGTGCCCACGACACCGGGATGTACATCGGGCAGTCGTTCAACTCGCGGATGGACCACAACGTCGCGACGCGGAATGTCAGCGGCTACGAGATTGAGAACAGCATCGGAGTGACGGCGGACTACAACGTGGCGTTCAAGAACACCGGGGGGATCCTCTCGTTCACGCTGCCATTCCTGGACGCGAAGGTGAACAGCGGCAACGTGATCGAGCACAACGTTGTACATCACAACAACGCGCCCAATGAATGCTCGGGCGGCACCGTGTGCGAGGTCCCGTCCGGGACGGGCATCCTCGTGCTGGCGGCCGACTCGAACGAGGTCCGCGAGAACCTGGTGACCGGGAACAAGTCCTTCGGGATCGCGGTGGCGAACATCTGCGTTGCGCAGCAGCTTCCGCCTGACGTCTGCGCCGCGCTCGACATCGAGCCGAACCCGGACGACAACCGGATCACCTTCAACACCGTGCTCGGCAACGGGACGAATCCCGATCCCATCCTGCCGCCGATGTTCGCGGTGGATCTGGCCTGGGACGGCACCGGGACCGGCAACTGCTGGTCGAACAACGTGTTCAACACGTTCTTCCCACCGCCGGCGCTGCCGAGCTGCTGAGGGGGGGACCGGTTAGCTGAACTCGACCTCGGCGAGTGGGCTACGCGCGACCCACTCGTCGAGGTTGCCGGTGCCTCGCCCCAGCTCCTCGAGGATCCCTCCGATCACCTCGCGGCGCTCGGCCTCGCCGGTGATCGGGCGGGCGATCGCGGGGAGATCCGCATGGACGCTCCCCTTCAGGTGGAAGGTGAAATCCGGGTTGGCGAGCAGGTTGGCGTACCAGTTGCGGCGCCCGGGCCCGCCGCTCAGGAACACCCGGCCGTCGTAGCGGTACATCCAGATCTCGATGCGCCGGGGCTGGCCGCTGCGTCGCCCCATGGTGGTGATGTCGATCGTCCGATCGTTCTGGAGCGCCCGCTGGACCCGCTCGTCCATCGGTGGCCGCTAGGCGGCCTCCGAGTAGGCGGCCTCGCCCGCAGGCGCCTCACCCGGCTCCTCGCCGGCGAGCTGCTCGGCGGCCTTCTCCTCGGGCTGGATCACCAGCGCGGCGAGACCGATCGCGGCAAGGACCAACCCCGCAGCGATCCAGAAGGCCAGGTGGTAGCCGCTGGTCAGCGCCGAGGCAGTTGAGTGCCCGGCGGCTTCCAGGTCGTCGCTGCGTGACGTGGACAGGGTTGCCAGTACCGCCAGCCCCAGAGCACCCCCGACCTGCGCCGAGGTGTTGACCAGTCCGGAGGCGAGGCCCGCGTCCGCCCGGGTCGCGCCCGACATCGCGATCGTCATCAGCGCGGGGAAGCAGACGCCGATGCCGATGCCCATCAGGACCAGGACCGGGAGGATGTCGGTGACGTAGGTGGCGTCGACCGGCGCCCGCGTGAACAGGACCAGACCGGCGGCAACCAGGCCAAGCCCCGGGAAGAGCAGCGTCCGAGCGCCGAAGCGCATGATCAGCGGCTCCGAGTACCGGCCGGTGAGGATGCCCATGATGATGCAGATCGGCAGGAAGGCCAGCCCGATCTGAAGGGCGTCATAGCCCTGCACGAGCTGCAGGTAGAGCGACCCCATGAAGAACATTCCGAACATCCCGGCCACGGTCAGGACCTGAACCACGTTCGCGCCGCTGACGTTGCGAGAGCGGAAGATCCGCAGAGGGATCAGCGGGGTGCGCGCGGTCGCCTCGCGGGCGAGGAAGGCGGCGAGCAGCACGAGCGAGCCGGCGCCCAGCCCGAGCGTCTCGGTTGCGCCCCAGCCATCCTTGGCCGCCGGCTCCACGATCGTGTAGACGCCGAGCATCAGCGAGGCGGTGATCAGGACGGCGCCGAGCAGGTCGGCTCCCTCGCCGAACCCGATGCCCTCGTCCTTCTCGAGCAGGCGCCTGGTGAACAGGGCGGTGGCGAGGCCGATGGGAGCGTTGACGAAGAAGATCCAGTGCCAGCTGATCACCTGGGTGATGATGCCGCCGAGCAGAAGCCCGACCGCGCCCCCCGCCGAGGCGACGAAAGCGTAGATGCCGACCGCCTTCGCCTGCTCACCCTGCTCCGGGAACATCGTCACGATCATCCCGAGAATCACGGCTGAGGTCATCGCTCCGCCGATCCCCTGCAAGAGGCGAGCCCCGATCAGCATGCCCTCGCTCTGGGAGGCCCCGCAAAGCAGCGAGGCCGCGACGAAGACCGCCAGCCCGGAGAGGAAGATCGTCCGGCGCCCGATCAGGTCACCGAGCCGCCCGGCCAGAAGCAGCAGCCCGCCGAAGGTGATCAGGTAGGCGTTGACGACCCAGGCCAGGCTCGACTGATCGAAGCCGAGATCGCTCTTGATCGAGGGAAGCGCGACGTTCACGACGGTGATGTCGAGGACGATCATCAGCATCCCCGCGCAGAGCACGTACAGGGCGATCCACCGGTTGCGGTCGCTCATTGTGTGTTCCTGCGTTCCCACCTGTGCCTGCGTCATGTTCTCGGGCCTCCTGTTGCCTGCCGTCTCGGGCGTTTCCAGTTACGACCAAGGTCGTTCCCGAAACTAATCGCTTGTTTGTACAAGTTCGACCGGGCTCGAAGTCAAGCCCGTGTGTGAAGTCAGTCGAGGCGTGCGGGCAGCCCGAAGCGCTCGTACGCGGCCGCCAGCTTGGCGTAATCGGCCGGCTGCTCCGGCGTCCTGGCCTGGATCTCCGGGTCGGGGTCCTGCGAGGCGCGCAGGATGAACGCATCGACCTCCTTGATCTTGTTGCCCTCGAAGGTGAGCACGTTGACCGCGAATGGGACGTGGGCACCCTGCTCCTTGTCCCAGCTGTAGAAGGCGAGCGCCGGCTGGCCGTTGGCTGTGGTCGGCACGGCCTGCCACCCCCAGTCGGGGATCATCGAATAGTCCTCGAGGAAGCCGCGGATCCCGTCGTGCCCCTGGAACCAGCGGGCCATCGGCGGCATGGTAAAAGCCGCGTCCTCGGAGAGCATCGAGACCACCGTGTCCACGTCGTTTCGCTCCCAGGCGTCGGCGTACCGCTCGACGAGCTCGCGCAGCTTCGCGTCGCCCAGCGAGCGCAGGGTCTCCTGCTGGCTCTTCTCAGGAAGCCTCTTCTCGATCGTCGCGCGGGCGCGCTGCAGCGCGCTGTTCACCGAGGCGACGCTGGTGTCCAGGGTGTCCGCCGTCTCCTGGGCAGAGAAGCCGAGCACCTCCCGGAGGATCAGGACGGCGCGCTGGTTGGCCGGCAGCAGCTGCAGTGCGGCGATGAAGGCCAGTTCCACGGCCTCGCGCTGCTCGTAGGTCGCATCGGGAGAGGCGTATCCGTCCTCGAGCCCGAGGGTCTCGTCCGGATAGGGCTCGATCCATACCGATTCGACCAGAGGCTCGCCGACGCCACCGTGCGGGTCGGCGGCGGGGCCGTAGTCGATCGGCAGGATCCGCTTGGGCCGCCGCTCGATCGCGTCGAGCGAGGTATTCGTCGCGATCCGGTAGAGCCAGGACCGCAGGGAGCTGCGGCCCTCGAACTTGGGGAGCCCCCTCCAGGCGCGGATCAGCGCCTCCTGCAGGGCGTCCTCGGCGTCCTGGACGGAGCCGAGCATCCGGTAGCAGTGGGCGTGAAGCTCCGAGCGGTGCGGCTCGATCAGGCGTTGGTAGGCGGCCTCGTCGCCCGCGCGAGCGGTCTCGAGCAGCTCACGGTCCCGTACCGATGTCTCCGTTCCGTCGGGGCTCATCGCCTCTGGGAGAGTAGACGGACGCGGATGCGAAAACTCATCGCCGAACCGATGAATTTCCCCGTCGGCTTCGGTCTTAGTGGCAGGCGATGAGCCAGGCCAACCCAAACTCAGTGGTCCATCTGGAGCTCCACACCGGTGATCTGCGGCGGGCGGTGGCGTTCTACTCCCAGCTCTTCGGCTGGCGGCCCGAGCGCATCCACGCAGGCGACGGCTCGTACCTCGCAATGGGCATGGGCGATCGGCTCGGCGGGGGCGTCGTCGAATGCGCGGCCGAGCCGCCCCTCTGGCTGCCCTATGTGCAGGTGCCTGACGTCGCCCGGACGACGGACCGCGCGCAGGGACTCGGCGGCGAGGTCCTCCTCGGCCCGCGCGAGGGCCCGGAGGGCTGGCGCAGCGTGGTCGCGACGCCCGACGGCGGTGAGGTCGCGTTCTGGCAGACCAAGAACGGCGGTCGCTGACCGCCTGATCAAAAGGTAGTGGGAGGGGGCCCCCCTAACGGCGGCCCCCCAGACGGCTAGGACCCGGCGGGAACCGCGCCGATCTGCTCCATCAGCGCAGCCGTGTCGATCACTCCCCAGTGCTCGACGGCCTGGTCGTTCTCGATGCGGACGAAGTCGAAGTTCGAGACCTCGATCTTCTTGCCGCTGGCCGGAATCCCCATGAAATCCCCTTCGTGGGTGCCGCGCACCGTCGAGCGCACCGCCACCCGGTCGCCCTCGACGACGATGTCGTCGGGTGTCGCCTGCAGGTCGGGGAACGCCTCCCGGATCTGGGTGACGCCCTCCTTCAGACCGGCGACAT
The DNA here is from genome assembly GCA_036505735.1 of Solirubrobacterales bacterium. GTDB lineage: Bacteria > Actinomycetota > Thermoleophilia > Solirubrobacterales > 70-9 > DASUPK01. Next base: position 2,148 of record DASXSZ010000124.1, on the reverse strand, counting down.
CGGCGCTCGTGCCGGGGAACGGATCGTGCTCGGTGTAGTCAGCCGCGCAGAGCTCGTCGATCACCTCGAGCTTCCCCTGGCTCATCACCTCGCTGAACCATCGTTGGGCCATTTCCTTGTAGTCGGCCATCTCTCTACCTCCAAAGTCGATGCCAGTCTTCCTGCCGAACCTATCCCGGACGGACATCCCCGTGTGATTTATCGGTAAGCGAGGAGTACCGTTCCACCCATGTGCGCGGCGTGTGCGATGGCGGCCATGGCGGGAGCGACCGGGGCCCGGTCCTGGCTCCAGGCCCGCCACCAGACCTGGCTGACACCCCGCCGCATGAAGGTGGCGACGGCGAGCATCTTCGCCGCCGCGGCCATCGGGTCGACGGTGGGTCTCAAGGGCTCGACCCCGCCATCCCATCCAGCGGCGCCCGCCGCGCAGGGACAGCAGGAGGCCGCGCAGCCTGCGGCCCCGGCCACGGACTCACACCCGAGGTAGCTGGAGTTCGGCAGCGCCCGAGCGGCTTAGACTCGGCCCCACGAGTGAACTCGGCTCAGTCCCGCACCCCGATTCGGAGCATCGGTGAGCTGCGATACGGCCTTGAGCTCGCAAGGCTCCTGACCGATCGCCGGTTCCACGGGGTGGCGCGCGGGCGGAAGCCGCGCCCGGTCCTGCTGATCCCGGGTTTCCTGGCCGGGGACGCCTCGCTGACCGTGCTGGCGGACTGGCTGCGGCGGCGCGGCCACCAGGTACGAGGCAGCGGCATGCTGATCAACTCGGACTGCGCCGGGCGGGAGCTCACCCGCCTGGAGGGAACCCTGTCGGCATTCGATGCCCGCCCGATCGTCATCGGGCAGAGCCGCGGCGGGACCCTGGCGCGTGCTCTCGCCGCCGGCCACCCGGACGAGGTCGCCGCCCTCGTGACGCTCGGCGCGCCGGTCCTCGACCCTCTGGCGGTCTCTGCCCCGGTCATGCGCACGGTCCGCTCCGTCGCCCGGCTCGGTGACATCGGCATGCCCCGGATGTTCTCGAGCGAATGCCGGGACGGCGACTGCTGCGCCGACTTCCGGGTGCTGATCGCGGCGCCCCTCCCGCCGGACATGCCCACGCTCGCGGTCCACTCCCGCTGCGACGGGGTCGTGGACTGGCGAGCGTGCCTGGATCCGCACGCGGAGTGCGTCGAGGTTGACGGAAGCCACTGCGGGATGGCCGTGAACGCTCAGGTGTATCGAGAGCTCGAGCGGCTGTTGGAGCGGACGGAGGTGTCGGCATTCAGTCGATGAGCGCCCAGGACGCGATGTTCCTCCACGTTGAGAACGACGTGACGCCGATGCACATCGGCGGCGTCAGCATCTTTGAGGGACCGCCACCGGCGTTCGGCGACCTGCGGGCGATGGTCGAGGGAAAGCTGCATCTGACTCCGCGCTACCGGCAGAAGGTCCGCTTCGTCCCCCTCGGCATGGGCGAGCCGGTCTGGGTCGACGATCCACACTTCAGCCTCGACTACCACCTCCGCCACAGCGCGGTCCCCTCGCCGGGTACGGAGGCGCAGCTCCGCGCGACTGCGGCGCGGGTCTTCTCCCAGCACCTCGACCGGGCCCGGCCCCTGTGGGAGATCTGGATGGTGGAGGGGCTCGAGGAGGACCGCTGGGCGCTGCTCTCCAAGGTCCATCACTGCATGGTCGACGGGGTCGCCGCCACCGACCTGATGTCGCTGATGTTCGGCGAGAGCCCCGCGCCCACGAACGGCGAGGTCTGGCAGCCCGACCCGGAGCCGTCGGGACTGGAGCTGATCGCTTACAGCGCGCGGCATCGCGTCCGCGACCCGGCTGCGCAGCTTCGCTTCGCACTGCGGGCGCCCACCGAAGTGCTGCGCGCCGCGTTCGGCGGGGCCCGCGCCCTTGCCGCCGCCGCGCCCTCCATGCGACCCGCTACGTCCTCGCTGACCGGTTCGATCGGCCCCCATCGGGTCTGGAGCTGGGCGAGGGTCCCGCTCGCCTCCGTCAAGGAGGTGCGGTCGGGGCTCGGCGGCACCGTCAACGACGTCGTCCTGAGCCTGATCACGAACGGCTACCGCCGGCTGCTCGAGAGCCGCGGCGAGCCGATCTCCGCCGACAGCGTGGTGCGGACCATGGTCCCGGTCTCGGTCCGGGCGCCGG
>DASXSZ010000123.1:0-23607 GCA_036505735.1 Solirubrobacterales bacterium | reverse complement strand
CGGGTCGGCAAACTCGAGGAGGCCGTGAAGAGGGCCGAGGAGCGGGCCGCCGAGGCCGAAGGGAAACGGGCCGAGGCGCAAAAGGCCTCCGAGGAGGCGCTCGGTCGTGCGAACGACGCGGAGCGGCGCCTCAATCAGCTCAAATCCCGCCTCAGCGAGGCGGAGCAGCGGGCGATCGCCGCCGAGGAGCGCGCCGAGGCCGCCGCCGAGGCGGAGTCGGAGGCGGCTCGACTTCGGAAGGACATGGAGAAGAGGATCCGCGAGGCCGCCGAGGAGGCCCGGCGCGAGTCCGAGGAGAGGGTGCGCAGGCTCGCCGATCGGGTGGCCAGGGAGGCCGAGGCGCGGGCCCGCGCCGAGGCAGAAGCCAACCTCAGCCAGGAGGCGGTCAAGCTCCAGCGCGAGGCCGACGAGCGGGTCGAGGCCGCCAGGCGGCGGGCCGAGCGGGAGGTGCACGAGAAGGTCGAGCGGGCGCGCACCGAGGCTCTCAGAGGCGGCGTCCCCGAGGAGATCGGGGAGGAAGATGAGGCCGTTGCGGCCGCAGCGGGCGGCGGGCCGCAGCGCGTCCCGGCGCAGGCGCCCCCGGGCGAGCCCGCCGGCACACGTCACGTCGGCGGACGCCGGCTTCGCACCTTCTAGGTGGGCCCCGTGGCCGTCCTCGAGGACTACAGCTTCGGCGGCCTCACCGTGGACGGCGAGCGGCACAGCAGGGACCTGATCGTGCTTCCGCATCGCGTGGTGCCGGACTGGTGGCGCCGCGAGGGGCACTCGCTGGCGATGGAGGACCTTGACGAGGTGATGGACGAGCTCCCGGCCCGCCTCATCCTCGGCTGTGGCGCCCACGCAAGGCTCGAGCCTCCGCAAGCGGTGCTCGATCAGCTCCGCGCGCGAGGTGTCGAGGTCGAGGCGATGCCGACCGCCGACGCAGTCCGTCGCTACGGGGAGCTCGATCCGAAGCACACCGCGGCGGCGCTCCACCTGACCTGCTGAGGCCCGCTGCGGGGCCTTCTCGCCTCAGGCGACCGAGGCCGACTCCCTCCGTGTCTCGACGGCTCGTTTCAGGTTGAGCAGCGAGTGGTGGAAGCGCCGGCTCAGTCCCGGCGCCGCGACCCGCTCGGCGATCAGGCCCGCGAGCCCGCCGCCCGCCACGCCGTATGCGAACCGGAAGGTCACTCGGGTCCGGCCGTCGGCCAGCTCGCGGAGGCGCCAGCGGCCCCGTTGGTCGACGCCGGTCACGGAGCTCCAGGCCATGTCGCCCTCCGGCTGCCACTCGACGATCTCGATCAGCCCGCCGACGTCAGCGGCGCCGACCCGGAGCAGCATCCGGTAGCGCGCGCCCAGGCCGGTGTGCCGGTCGCCGGCCACCTCCCAGCGGGTCAGGCCCTCGATGAAGACGGGGTAATTCGCCGGCTCGGTGACGTAATCCCAGACCAGGTGCCGGGGGGCGTCGACGGTGACCTTCTGCTCGATCCTCAAGGCAGCGTCACCCGAGCACGGGCAGGCGCCGCTCCGCGGCCAGCTCGGTGAGCTGGTCCTGCATCATCGCGGTGATGTCTTCATAGATCCGGTTGCGGTCGGGATCCGGGCCGTAGCGCTCGCGCAGGTCGATCGGCTCCATCACCTGGACGGTGATCTTGGCCGGCAGGGGGAGATGGCCGAGGAAGTCGCCGACGTTGACGATCCAGGGAAGGGAGAGGTTGACCGGCAGCGTCTTCAGCCGGAGGAGCTTGTCGAGCCGCAGGAGCTTCGCGAGCCTCTCCCCGTGCGTCAGGAAGATCGCCGTCTCCTGGCCGCCGACCGAGACCACCGGCACGATCGGCACCCCGGCATCGAGCGCCAGCTTGACGAAGCCGCGGCGGCCGGCGAAGTCGATCCGGTTCGCCTCCCAGGTCGGGCGGTTCACCTCCCAATCCCCGCCGGGATATACGAGGACCGCGGCGCCGGAGGCGAGTGCCTTGCGGGCGTTCTCGTGCGAGGCCGCGACGGTGCCGAAGCGGCGCAGGTATGGCCCCACCGGCGAGGTCAGCACCAGGTTGTGGGCGAGCTGGTAGAAGCGCCGCTCGACGCCGAAGTAGGTGTTGAAGGCGAGGGTGAAGACGATGGTGTCCGGCGTGACCGTGCCGCCGGAGTGGTTCCCGACCAGCAGCACCGGCCCGTTCTCCGGAATGTGCTCCATGTTCCGGACCTCGCCCCGGAACCAGATGCTCGCGATCAGCCAGGAGAGCGAGAGGTTCTCGCGGATGAAGTCCGGATCGCGATCGTCGAGATCCGCGGTCAGCCGGTTCTGGATCTCATCGAAGAACCGGCGGAGCAGCGAGGGCCGCCCGAAGCCGCCCGCTCGCGGCTCGCGGGGATCGCCTCCGTTCTGGCTCTGCCCCTTCCCGGTCCGGGCAGCGGTGCCTGCACCGCTCTCTGGCATAGCCCGACGATTCTAGGTCGTAACCGCGGCTAGGCCGCGTCGGCGGTGAGCTCCGAGCCCTCACCGCTGCGCCCGTTGCCGTTGGGGGCGCCGTTGCCGTTGATCCGGCCCTGGAGGCGCCGCGCCGCCCGACCGAGCCGCCTTGCCGCGCGCTCCGCGGGAGAGGCCTGCGCGCGGCCGACGAAGTCATGGACCAGGGCGTTCGCGTCAACCGGATGCTCGACCTGCGGGACGTGACCGCACTGATCGAGGACGACTTGCTTCGCCGTCGGCAGGGCATCTCGGACGTAGCGGGAGAAGGCGTGCGGAACCAACGGGTCCTCGTCGCCCCAGACGAACATCGCCGGCGGCTCCAACCCACGCAGCCGGGTCCAGAAGCCCTTCGGTCCCTTGGGCTCCTCGAGGTAGATGTGCCGGGCCGATGCGTGGAAGGCGACGCGGGCGTTGACGGAGCGGTAGGTGCGGAGGAACTCCTCGACCGCGACGTCGGCGGCCGAAGGGTGGATTCGCTCTGGCCTCGAGAACATGCTCCAGAACTGCTGGCGGACCAGGACGTCTCCGAGGGTGTGGGGGATCGCGGCGAGCTCGGGCCGCAGGAGCCTGACCAGCGGAACGAAGTGGCGGCGCCTCCGCCATGCCATCGAGGGGCAGAGCAGGCTGAGGCTCCGCACCCGGGCGGGATTCCGGAGCCCGACCTCGATCGCGACCCGCCCGCCGAGTGAGTTGCCCACCAGGTGTGCGCGGTCGATCCCCTCCGCGTCCATGAACCTGATCACCGCGCGCGCGAACCAGGCTGCGTCATAGGGGGCGCGCAGCGGTTTCGAGGAGGAGCCGAAGCCGGGAAGGTCGATCGCGTGCACGGTGTATGCGGGTGTCAGGGCCGAGACCGTCTCGTAGAAGCTCGTCTTGTTGCTGCCCAGACCGTGGATCAGGATCACGGTCTCGATCCCGTCGCCGGCGGTCAGGGTCGAGATGCGAGCCTTTCCGGCCCGCACCTCGTGGATCCTGAGCAGCGGGGGCCTGCCGTTCGGGAGTCTGAAGAACCCCTCGAAGGCAACCGCGAGGTCGAGGTTTCCGCGCGCCCACAGGCGCCGCGAGCGGAACGCGTCGAGGCCCGAGAGCCGTCCCTCGCGGAGCTCGAGCCAGGTGGCGGCATCGGTGCCGATCACCACGTCGGGATCCCGCTCGGGGGAGACCGTGACCCGGCAGCTGGTCTCGTCGACCTCCACCGCCCAGCTCAGGCCCAGGTCGTCCAGCTCGATGCGGTAGCTCGCGGTGAAGCCGGGGTCGGCCCCCAGGTAGCGCTCGGGGAGGGAGGCGAACGCCTCCTCCACCTCATGCAGCCGCTGTCCCTTCATCGAGACCTGAGCCAAGGCCCCGCCAGAGTATCGCCCCGAACGGTTGTTCCCCACCATGTCAAATCCTCTTAACCGATATCTCACGGAATATGCGTCCTTCGGTGCGCGAATAGCATCCGCGCCGTGGCGGACATCAGAATCCAGGACACCCTCACCGGCGAGACGCGCGAGCTCGAGCCGGGCAGCCGCGGCCAGGTCGGCATCTACGCCTGCGGGCCCACGGTCTACGGCCGTATCCACATCGGCAACGCTCGCCCGTACGTGATCTTCACCCTGCTGAAGCGCTTCCTCGAGCACGAGGGGCTCGACGCGAAGCTGGTCGTCAACGTCACCGACATCAACGACAAGATCTACGACGCGGCGAAGGAGGCCGGGAAGCCGTCCGCCGAGTACGCCGCGGAGATGACAGCGGCCTACATCGCGGACACGGACGCGCTCGGCCTCGAGCGGCCGGACGCCGAGCCGCTCGCCTCGGCGACGATCGCCGAGATCGTCTCGCTGATCGAGGCGCTGATCGACTCGGGTCACGCCTACCAGGCGAACGGCGACGTCTACTACAGGGTGCGCAGCTTCGACGGCTACGGGAAGCTCTCCAACCGCGATCCCGCCGAGATGGATCAGGGGGAGGAGGCGGGGACCGCGTCGCTCAAGGAGGATCCGCTGGATTTCGCCCTCTGGAAGGGGAACAAGGAGGGCGAGGACACCTCCTGGCCGTCTCCCTGGGGGGACGGTCGTCCGGGCTGGCATATCGAGTGCTCCGCGATGTCGGAGAAGGAGCTCGGGGCGGACTTCGCAATCCACGGCGGGGGGATCGATCTGGTCTTCCCCCACCACGAGAACGAGATCGCCCAGACGGAGGCCGCCCGGGGCGTCCCGCTCGCCGAGATCTGGATGCACAACGGGATGGTCCAGCTCGACGAGGAGAAGATGTCGAAGTCGGTCGGCAACATCTTCCAGCTCTCGGAGGCGATCGACCGGTATGGCGGCCTGACGGTCGTCGCCTACCTCGCTTACGGGCACTACCGCCAGCCGCTCGCCTTCTCGGACGAGCAGCTCCGGGAGGCCGCGGCGCGCGTCGACCGCATCCGCAATTACCTCCGCGATGCGCCGTCCGGCAATCCCGATCCCTTCCTGACCGAGAAGCGCCAGGCCTTCCTGGATGCCCTGGCCGACGACTTCAATACGCCGCAGGCGTTCGCTGTCCTGTTTGAGATCGTTAACGAGGGGAACAAGCGGGAGCTCACGGGTGCACGCGAAGTGCTCGAGGAGCTCCTCTACCTCCTCGGGCTTGAGTTGCTGCTGCAGGAGGAAGAGGAAGTGCCACCCGAAGCCCAAGAGCTCCTTGGGGAGCGGGAGCAGGCGCGCCAAGACAAGGACTATGAGCGGGCCGACTCGCTCCGCGAGGAGCTGGCGGCGCTCGGGTGGGAGGTCCGCGACGAGGCCGGCGGCGCCCGGCTCGTCCGGCGCGCCTAGCGGTGCCTGAGCGCGAGCAGATCTACGGCCGTCGACCCGTCGCGGAGGCGGAGCGGGGCAGGCGCCGGGTGCACCGCGTCTGGAGGGCGCCTGATACGCCGGCGGCCGAGCTGGAGGCGCTCTGCGGCTCCCCGGACCACCAGGGCGTGGTCGCCGAGGTCGACCCGTATCCGTACGCCGACCCCGACAGCCTGTTCGAAGGCGACGACGGCCAGGGACTGGTGGTCGCCCTCGATCAGATCCAGGACCCCCACAACCTGGGCGCCGTCTGCCGGGCGGCCGAGGTGGCCGGGGCGGCGGGGGTGGTGATCCCGGAACGCCGGGCCGCTTCGATCACTGCCGCCGCCTGCAAGGCATCCGCGGGTGCGGTGGAGCACCTGCCCGTCGCGCGGGTCAGGAACCTGGCCGACTGGCTTGCCGAGGCGAAGGAGGCCGGGGCGTGGGCTTACGGAGCTGACCCGGAGGCCGACCGGCGCTACACCGACGTCGAGTGGACGGGGCGCGCGGTTCTCGTCCTCGGGTCGGAGGGCAAGGGCCTCAGGCAGCGGGTGGCAAAGACCTGCGACGAGCTGGTTTCTATCCCGGTCGCGGGCAGTGTTGGGTCGTTGAACGCGTCGGTGGCCGCCGCGGTGATCCTCTTCGAGGCGCGCCGCCAGCGGGCCGACTAGCCGCCTGGCAGCTCGGCCGCGTCGATCGCATCCATGGCCCGCAGCTCGGAGCGGACCAGCGACTCGCTGCGCAGTTGCTCGATCTTCTGATACTCGGGCGAGGAGACATGTCGAGGAAGGCCTGCCTGGTCGGGTAGGAGACCAGACAGAGCAACGGCCTCGCCGTACTCGGCGTAGCGCTCGACTCCGCCCTCGGGCTGGAACTCGAGCAGGTTGAGCATGAAGACCGGGCCGTCGGCCGCGCTGGCCTCGCCGAAAATCAGGCAGCGATCCGCGTAGGCTCGCCGACCTGCTCGGCGAGGGCGACCAACTCGTCCAGTATCTCGACGTACCGCTCGCGTAACTCGATGTCGGCGAGCCGACCGTCTTCGGTGAACGCGTGATCGGCGTGGCCGACAGGTAGGTCCATGTCGATCACGCGGGCCCCGCTTGCGCCGAGGGTCTTCCGGACCTCTGCCTGGGACCAGACCGCGCCGAACATGCCGGTGCTGGCGCCGACGACCGCGATCGCCTTGCCCCAGAGGGCATTTTCGCGGAGGGGCCGCGAGGCCCAGTCGATGGCGTTCTTGAGCTGGCCGGGGAGCGAGGAGTTGTACTCGGGGGTGGCGATCAGGACGGCGTCGGCCGATTCGATCGCCTCGCGCAGCCGGCGGGCGCCGACCGGGCCGGCCCCCAAATCGTCGTCTTCGTCGTAGGGCTCGACCGCCTTCAGCCCATCGAAGATCTCGAGCTCCACGGACGGCGGCAGCAGCTCCGCCGCCGCCCGCAGCAGGTCGGTGTTGTGGGAGTCGCGACGCAGGCTGCCTGAGATCGCGAGCACCTTCATCCTCGTTACGCCTCCCTCACGAGCTCGAGGTGGACGGTCAGGGTCACCTCGTCGCCGAGGGCCTTGCCGCCACCGGGCAGATCCATCTGCCAGTCGAGCGCGTAGTCGTGGCGGTCGACCTTGGTCTCCAGATCGAGACCGAGCCGCTCGCTGTCCGCGGGCCCTGGGGCCGGACCGTTGATCTCGCCGCGGGCGACGACCGGCTTCGTGATGCCCTTGATCGTCAGGTCTCCACCGACGACGACCTGGTCGTCTTCCGTGGAGATGCTCTTCGAGTCGAAGGTGATCTCCGGGTGCTGCTCCGCGTCGAAGAACTCGGGGGAGAGGAGGTGCCCGTAGAGGTTCTCCTCCTTGACCTGAACGCTTTCGACGGGCGCGCGGCCCGCCAGCTCCGGCGACCCGGACGTGTCGGTGAGACTGGCCGCGAACTCGTTGAAGCTGCCGCGGAAGGTCCCGACGACGTGCTTCACGGAGAATCCGACGTGCGAATGCACGGGGTCGGATTGCCAGGTGCCGGTCGGAATGGTTGACTCTGCTTGTGCTGTGGTCATTGAATGCCTCCTGAGGGTGAGCTAAACTTTGTTGATCTGTCAAACATTTTAGCAAGCAAAACTTGACTCCACAACAGTTGAAAGAGAAAGCATCTCCCGCCACCGAGGCCCTCAGCCGGCTGCTTGGCGCCCACGCGACGCTCACCCGCGAGCTGAGCTCGTCGCTCGTCGCCAAGCACGGGCTGACCATGAACGACTATGGCTGCCTGCTGCTGCTCTCGAGGGCCGGGGAGCAGGGCATGCGCCGCATCGACCTGGCGAACGACCTACAGCTCTCTCCCTCGGGGATCACCCGACTGCTGGACCGCCTCGAGGATCAGGGCCTGGTAGGGAAAGGCGAGTGCAAGGAGGACGCCCGCGTCAGCTACGCGATCCTCACCGAGCCGGGCCTCGCCAAACTGAGGGAGGCCGCTCCGGGCCACGTCGACGACATCGAGACCCGGCTGGGTGCCGCGCTCGACGATGAGGAGATGCAGACGCTCGCGGAGCTGCTCGGCAAGCTCAGCGACAGCGATGAGAAGTGCACGCCCGATGAGTGAGCGGGCGCCCGGGCGCCCCCGGCGCTAGAGAGCCGGCGCCCCGGGCTCGGTGGGCGCGGCCTTCCCGCCTCCAAGATCGAAGAAGAGGATGCTCGAGACCAGCGCGGCCACGGGTACGACGAGGATGTTGCCGATGGTGCCGAGGACCACGCGGCCGGCGTCGCCGATCGCCGCCCCGATGATGGCGAAGACGATCGAGACGACGACGACGATCAGGAACGCCAGCACTATGGTGAAGAAGACGTTCCAGCCGTTGCCGCGAACCAGCTCACGGCTGCGCCCGAACGCCTCGATGACGCCACGGTTCTCGGCCACGATCGACGGCGCGACGACCGCCCAGATGGTGATCAGGATCAGGCCCGGCACGATCAGCAGGAAAAAGCCGCACGCCACAGCGATGCCATAGATGATCCCGTTCAGGATCAGCGTGCTCACGTAGGGTGCGGCGGCGGAGAAGAGCTCGCCCATGCTCTGGTCCAACCGGCCATCGCGGACGTCCTGCACCAGCTTGACCACGTAGCCCGTGTAGAGCACCTGCCCGATCAGGCCCACGATCACTCCGGCGAGCACGAGGAACAGCCTGTCCGTGAGCCCGAGGAGCAGGTCGATGACGCTGGTCACCCCGACCACCATCAGCGCCCCGCCGAGCACTGGGCCGACCTGGTTCTGGTAGGCCGAGAAGGCCTCGCCGATCACGCGGCCCGGCTCGATCCGAATTTCGCCGGCCTCCATGCTCCCTCCGGTCGTCGCTGTGGCGCACGCCCAGCGCGGGACGGATTATCAGCACCTGCGGACGGACGCCCCGATTCGGCCGCTCCCAGGCACGGATCCTGCAACGGGAATTGCATCGGCCCCGAACGGTGGTTGACATCCGGAGATCCGCCAGTAGGCTGCTGCGCCGAGAAAGGGTGAACCTCAGGTCGAGCCTGATGGAGAGCACCCGGACCGAAGGCGTCTCCAGGGGAGGTACGGAGCGCCACAGACCACCCGTTGAAGGAGGTTGCTGTGGCTGTACCTACCCCAAGCACAGATGAGCACGCGGTCGTCCCCGGCCGAGCGGTTCCCGAGGGCGCCCGCCACACCGGCCCCGGTCCGGACGACGAGTTCCTCGTCGCCCTGGCCAAAAACGGCCGAACCGACGCGTACGACCAGCTGGTGCGGCGCTACCGGCGCTTCGTGCGGGTCAAGTCCTCGTCCTACTTCCTGCTCGGCGGCGACGCCGACGATCTGATGCAGGAGGGGATGCTCGGGCTCTTCAAGGCGATCCGCGACTACCGACCCGAGCGCGAGTCCAGCTTCCGCGGCTTCGCGGAGCTCTGCATCACCCGTCAGATCATCACGGCCGTGAAGACCGCCACCCGCAACAAGCACACGCCTCTCAACCAGTACGTCTCGTTCAGCCAGACGCCGGCGGCTGCGGGCCCTGATTCCGAGACCACTCTGGAGGAGGTCCTGCCAGGCCCGGCCGTCCGCGACCCCGCGAACCAGGTGATCGCAGGCGAGGAGCTCGAGAGCCTGGTCGCCTGCCTAACCAGCGTGCTGTCCGAGCTCGAGAGCCGGGTCCTGGCACTCTACCTCGACGGCCACTCATACGAGGTGATCGGCGAGCGGCTGGACTGCGACACCAAGACGGTCGACAACGCGCTCCAGCGGGTCAAGCGCAAGGTCGCCATCCACCTCGACTCTCGCGCGGTGAAGATTTAGGGGCCTCCACAGCAGCTTCCACGTAGGAAGGCACGGCAGCCGGCGGCCGTCCCGGGAACGGGGCGGCCGCTTTTTCTCCTACCTCCGCTTGCGGAAGCGCGAGGCAAAGCCGGTTGTGGCGATCGTCTTCGCCAGCTCGCGCGGCTCCACCTTGGCGAGCAGCGACCGGAGCTCCCTGCGCTCGCGGTCGGAGAGATTCGAGGGCCGGCCCTTGGATGACCGGACGATCTCGACCATCCGCTTGCGCTCCTTTTCGCTGAGCCGGCCGGTGATGTGGTTGCGCACCGCCAGCACGACCTCGGCGGCGGCGAGCAGCCAGGCCCCGCGCGCGAGCCAACGTCCCCGGGCAGCGGCCGCGCCGGGGTCGCGGAGGGACCGGCCGAACCTGTCGAGGGCGCCCATCGAGCCCAGTCTATGTCGCGGCCGCTCCAGCTCGCACGACGACGAGATCGACGACGGCTCGGGCGCCTAACTGTCGCCGAGCATTCAGGTGGAGAGCGGGCCTACCCTGTCGGTGCGCCCGGATAGCTCAATTGGCAGAGCACCGGCTTTGTAAGCCGGCGACTGTGGGTTCGAGTCCCACTCCGGGCTCTTGCCGCTCAGCGATCTGCAGCCGCCAGCTCCAGGGGAGTGGGTCGAGTACGCCGACGACCGCAGGACGCTCGTGATCTACGGCGGTCCCATGGCCGATCCGGTCGGGACGCTCGAGCGCCAGGGCTGGGGGCAGTTCGAGCTGATCTCCACCGAACGGGCCCTCGCGAACGCCACGGATCTCCGCGAGGCGGCCGAGCGGGTCCACCTGGTTCCCGGCGATCCGGTTCCGGTCGCGGCGGCGGCGATCGTCGACCAGGTCGGCGGCGGGCGGCTGGTCGCCCTCGGCGGAGGGCGGGTGATCGATTCCGCCAAGGGCATCGCCGCGGTCAGGGGCGGGGAGGTGGCGGCGATTCCGACCACGCTCGCCGGCTCGCCGATGACGGGGACACACCGCCTACCGGCGGGGCGGGAGGCGGAGGCGGCGGGCGGGGTGAGGCCCTCGCTGGTGATCGCCTACTCGGAGACGATGACAAGCGCCCCTGAGCCGCAGCTGCGCGCGACCGCGATGAACGCGCTGGCGCACGGGGCCGAGTCCCTCTACACGCCGCTGGCCGACCCGGGCTCGAGGGCCATGGCTCTGCGCGGCGCGGAGCTGCTCGCCGGCGCCCTCGACCGGCGGCCCGAGCAGCGTGACCGCGCCGGGCTCGCCCTGGGCGCCCTGCTCTGCGCGATGGCGGTCGACCGGACCGGCTTCGCCCTGCATCACGTGCTCGGCCAGTCGACCGTGCGCGTGCTCGGCACCCCGCACGCCGAGACCTACGCCGCGCTGCTGCCGCACACGATGGATGCGATGCGCGATCGGGCCCCCGAGCAGATCGAGGTGCTCGGCAAGGCCCTCGGCACAGAGCCGGCGGGAATCAGGGATCGAATCGCGGACCTGGCCGGCCATCGGCGGCTCGGTGAGCTCGGCGCGGACAAAGGGAAGATCGACGAGGTGCTCGACGCGGCGATGGCGCGGCCGGAGCTCTCCCATATGACCCCGGGCGACGTCGAGCGCTCGGACCTGGCCGTGATCCTGGAGGCCGCCTGGTAGCGGCGGGCGCCCGCTACCGGCTGTAACTGGCTCCGCCCCAGGGGTTTGCATCTGGGGATGGACGAGGAGAGGCTGCTCAGCTACCACCGCTTCACCCGCGAGCACGGTGTCAACCGCCCGCTCTACTTCCTCGCCCGCCTGATCCTCGTCCCGTTCTTCCTCGTCTACTTCCGGCTTTCCCGAATCGGGCGGGAGCACGGCAAGGTCAAGGGACCACTGATCGTTGTGGCCAATCACCGCAGCTTCCTGGACCCCTTTGTGATCGGTGCCTCGCTTCCCTGGCGGCGGCCGCTCCACTACGTCGCCAAGGTCGAGCTCTTCGAGAACCGCTGGCAGGGCTGGATCCTGAACCGGCTCGGCGCCTACCCGGTGAGGCGCGGCAAGTCGGATGAGCAGACGCTGATCAGCTCCCGCGAGGTCCTCGAGCGAGGCCGCGCCGTCTGCATCTTCCCCGAGGGCACCCGCCACCGGACCGGGTCGCTGGGAAAGCCGAAGCGCGGCTTCGGCCGCCTCGCCCTGGAGACCGGCGCGGCGGTCCTGCCGGTCGCCGTCCATGGGACCGAGCAGGTCCGGCGCGGCTGGAAGATCCGCCCCAAGAAGGTCAAGGTCCGGATGGGTCGCGCGCTGACGTTCCCTCGCACCGACGACCCCTCGCCGGCCCTGGCCAATTCGGTTGGCGCCCGCATCTGGCCGGTGATCGAGCTGCAGTGGGAATGGCTCGGCGGCCTGCCCCCGCTGCGCAAGGCGGCCGTGGTCGGCGCGGGCAGCTGGGGGACGGCGGTCGCGGTTCTTCTCGCCCGGGGCGGGCTCGAGGTTCAACTCGGCACGCGCACCACGGAGCGCGCCGAGGAGATGAACGAGACGCGCACCAACGAGACCTACCTCGCCGGCGTTCAGCTCCCCGAGTCCCTGAACGTGAAACGCGCTGCCGACATCGAGCTCGCGGGCATCGACCTGGTCTGCCTGGCTGTCCCATCGGCGGCGCTGCCGCAGGCTGTCGGCGCGATCGGGGACCGCGTCGGCCAGCGCACCTCGGTCCTCCTGCTCAGCAAGGGGATGGTGGCGCCGATGGCGACGCTGCCGTCCGAATACGTCTCGGAGCGCATTCGCGCCCGCGCGATCGCGTCACTCGGCGGCCCCGCGCACGCCAAGGAGGCGGTCTCCGGCACCGCCGCCCTGGTCCTCGGCAGCCGTGATCCGGACCTTCGCGACCAGCTGGGCAGCGTCTTCGATGAGGCCGGTCTGGTCTGTGAGCGCTCCGAGGACATGATCGGCGTCGAGGTCGCGGGCGCCGCCAAGAACGCCGCGGCTCTCGCGGGCGCAGCCGCGCAGGCGCAGGGAATGAACGCCGCGGGCATCGCCACGGCGCAGGTCTGGCGAGAGTGCGTCGCCTATGCCCGCGCCAGGGGCGCAGAGCACGAGACCTTTGCGGGCATCGCCGGCGTCGGCGATCTGACCGCGACCATCCTCGCCGAGGGGAGTCGCAACCGTCGCGCCGGGGAGCTGCTCGGCCAGGGCACGCCCGCCGAGCAGATCCCGGGGATCATCGGCCAGGCCTCCGAGGCGCTCGACTCGGTGCCTCTGATCGCCGAGGCGGTGCGCCAAGCGGGAATGGGCTGCGCGGCACTCGACGGCCTGGCCGGCCTGATCGCCGGCGAGATCTCCCCAGGCGAGTGGATGGCGCGGGTGCGGCAGGCCGAGAGGGCGCGCCGCGCTCCCGCCGCGGGAGGCCGGGCGGCGTGACCGGGGGTACGCTTGGCATGTGTCCGAGGAGGAGAACGATTCGGCTCACGAAGGCGAGCCGCGTGAGTCCAAGGCGGAGCTCGACCGAGCCTTCGAGCAGCTCTATCGCGATCACCTGCGCGACGTCTACTCCTACTCCTACTACCGGGTCGGTAACCACCACGACGCCGAGGACGTCACGGAGCAGGCCTTTCTCCAGGCGTATCGGCACTTCGAACGCGCTCGCCGCGAGTCGAACGGCCGGCCGCTGCGCCCCTGGCTCATCCGCATCGCCCACAACCTCGCCTCGAACTACCACCGCGACCGCGCCCGCCGCCCACAGCGGGTCCTGGAGGAGTCGGAGCCGATCGCTGCCCCCCACGGCACGGAGCGGATCGTCGAGGGCAGGGAGGAGCTTAAGCGGGTGATGGACCATCTCCAGCATCTCCCGGATGACCGCCGCGACGCGCTGATCATGCGGTTCGCGCTCGGCATGGACAACCGCGAGATCGCCAGGGCCCTGGGCCGCTCAGACGGGGCGACGAAGGTGCTGATTCACCGGGCGATCAAGCAGCTCGAGGAGGAGATGAGCGCCAATGGCGGCTGAGCCCTCGCGCGACGTCGAGACCCTGCTGCGCTCGGCCCTGCGGCCGATCGAACCTCCCGAGAAGCTCTCCGGCCGGCTCGAGGAGACCCTTAGCGCGGTCACCGAGGCCGCGGCGGAGGAGCTCTCGGCCTGGGCCGAGGAGCTCTCCGAGTCGGAGCTCCGCTCCCTCCGTGACCCGCGCAACTGGGTTCGCCCGGCGGCCGCGATCACCGCGGGCGGGATCGCGGCCGGGGGCCTCGTCCTCGTCGAGCTGCGCCGTCGGGGCAAGCAGCCCTCGCGCCTCTCGGGATTCGCGGAGCAGATCTCGGAGATCGCGGATCAGGTCCGCGATCAGGTGCGGAACCGGCTGGACTAGCGCATCAAGTCGCCGCCACCGGCCGCCGGGCTGGACGCGACGCGTACGCGGCGATCACTCCGGTGATCCCGAGGATCAAGTGCAGGACGTTGTCCTCGTTGTTGACCGGCACTAGCTTGATCAGGGTGTCGTTCTCCGCGACGAAGCCGATCCCGCTGTTGCTCGTCGCGATGAAGCCGAGCACGCATAGGACGATGTAGAGGACGCCGACGAAGAGGGCCGCCGACCTCGCGGCCGATCCGGCCGCGAGCAGCAGCAGAGCACCGATCGCGATATGGACCAGGTTGTGCCAGCCGTTCACCGACAGGATCCCGAACACGTCATCCGTTCGGATCGAGTCACCGGTTGCGAAGCTCGCCTCGTAGAAGAAGCCGATGATCCCGGCGATCACCAGGACGCCACCGACGAGCAGGCAGTAGAGCTGTGCGGGGCTTGATTCCTCCATCAGTACCTCCTTGCACACATGATCCGTTTTCCTGAACCGCTCGTAGGCACATGCGTGGGCGGGGTTCAAGTAGATCACCGGGATCTGACGGGATGACACGCTCCGAGCTCCAGCGCCTCGCGGACGAGGACCTGATGCCCCTGGTCGCGCGCGAGGACCCGCTCGCGTTCGAGGTCTTCTACGACAGGCACGCCGGCGCCGCCTACTCGCTCGCGTACCGGATCGTCGGGAGTCGCACGGCCGCCGAGGACGTCACGCAGGAGGCGCTGATCTCGATCTGGCGCAGCGGCGCTCGCTACGACCGTGCCCGCGGCAGTGTCCGGGCCTGGACGCTGGGAATCGTCCGCAACCGTGCGATTGACCTGTTGCGCAAGGAGTCCGGGCGCTCGCCCAAGCTCGCCGCCGGGGGAGACGAGGTCCTCGAGAGGAGCCCTGCGGATGAGCTCACCGACACGGAGGCGCTGCGCCGCGAGACAGCGCGCGAGGTGCGGGGTGCGATCGAGGACCTTCCCGATGACCAGTCCCGGGTGATCCAGCTCGCCTACTACGGGGGCTTCAGCCACTCCGAGATCGCGGAGATGCTCAACGAGCCGCTCGGGACGGTGAAGGGGCGGATGCGGCTCGGCATGGACAAGATCAGGGCGGCCCTGGCGGAGGGCTGGTGATCGGCGACCACCCCGACAGAGAGGATCTGGTCGCCTACTCGCTCGAGGCCCTCGACCCGCGCGAGGCCGCCGCTGTCGAGGCCCATGCCCCGAGCTGCGCCCGCTGCACCAGGGAGCTCGAGGCCCTCGCCCCCGCGGTGGCCGTGCTCGGCGAGTCGGTGGAGCAGCTCGAGCCACCGCCCGAGCTGCGCGAGCGGGTGCTGGCGATCGTCCGCAGAGAGGCCGAGGCGAGCCAGGCTGAGGCGCATGGGGCGGGGGAGGCAGCTGCCGTGCCGCGGCCCGAGCGCCGCGGGCTTCGCGGACTTCTCCTGCGGCCGGCGATGGGACTCGCCGCCCTCGCGATCGCCGCAGCGGGCGTGGGCGGCTACCTGGTGGCGGACAACAATGGCGGCGGCGGGGCGAAGTCGACCGTCGCGGTTGTGCCGATGTCGAAGGGGATCGGCGGCACCCTCGCGGTGGGCGACGCCTCGTCGATGCTCGATCTGCATGGGCTCGAGCAGCTGAGCGGCCGTGAGGTCTACCAGGTGTGGGTCGCGAAGGGCACGAGCGTGCGGCCCTCCTCCAACTTCATCCCGGACAGCGCGGGCCGGGCGATGACCACGGTGGACGGACATCTCAGCTCAGGGACGAAGGTGATGGTCACGCGCGAGCCTCACCCGGGGCGGACCACACCGACGCCGCCGATCCTGCTCAGCGCGACCGTCCAGTAGCCGAGGCGCCCGACCCGGGGTTGGCCCTCCTCTACGCTGGCGAGCGATGGAGGCGAGCACTCAAACGCGCCAGACGTGCTACCGGCACCCCGACCGCGAGACGGGCGTCTCCTGCTCCAACTGCGGGCGGCCGATCTGTCCGGAGTGCATGACGTCGACGCCGGTGGGCATGCGCTGCCCCGAGTGCGCGCGCCAGACCACCAAGGTCCGGGTCGGCGCCGGGGCCTTCAGCCCCACCGCCGCGAAGATGCCCGCCACGATCGCCCTGATCGCGATCAACGCGATCGTCTTTCTCGCCGAGCTGCTCGGTGGGGGGCTGGGCGGCATCAACGGCGGCGGCACGCTGATCCACGACGCCGGCCTGCGCGGGCCCGAGATCGCCAACGGCGACTGGTGGCGCGTGATCACCGGCGGCTTCCTGCACGCCGGCTTCCTCCACCTGCTGCTCAATATGTACGTGCTCTACGTCGCGGGCAGCATCCTCGAGCCCGGAATCGGCACCCCACGGTTCCTCGGCATCTACTTCGTCTCGCTGATAGCCGGGTCGCTGGGCGCGCTGATCGTCGACCCCAACACCGTCACGGTGGGCGCCTCTGGGGCGATCTTCGGCCTGATGGCAGCCGTCATCGTGGTCGCGCGTGGCCGCGGCGTCGAGCAGCTCGCCTCCCAGTTCGGCCTCTTCGTCGTCCTCAACCTGGTGCTCACGTTCTCGATCCCCGGCATCTCGGTCGCCGGCCACGTCGGCGGGCTGATCGGCGGCGCGGTCGCGGCGCTGCTGGTGATCTTCGTCGAGCGCCGGATGAGCGGCCGTCCGGGCTTCGCGCTCGAGCTCTGCGGGATCGTCCTGATGATCGCCGCGACATTCGCCGGAGCGTTAGCTGTCGCGGGTTAGGCTTCGACCGTTATGGACGAGTCGAGCGAGCTGCTCGAGCGTTCCGATCAGCTTTCCGGGCTCGACGAGTTGCTTGACCGCGCCCTGGCCGGTCGCGGCTGCCTCGTCTTTCTGGGTGGTGAGGCGGGGGCCGGGAAGACGGCTCTTCTCCGGCAGTTCTCCGACCAACGCCGTGCGTCCGCCCGCGTCCTCTGGGGCGCGTGCGACGGGCTCCTGACACCGGGCCCGCTCGGACCGCTGTTCGAGATCGCGGACGAAACTGGCGGCGAGCTTGACGAGCTCGTCAGGAGTGGCTCCCGGCCACACCAGATCGCGTCGGTTCTCGCCGACGAGTTGACTCGTCGCCCGACCCTGCTCGTGCTCGAGGACATGCACTGGGCCGATGAGGCGACGCTCGACGTCCTCCGGCTCCTCGGCCGCAGGGTTCACGCGCTTCGCGCGCTGACGGTCGCCAGCTACCGAGACGACCAGCTCGAACGCACCCACCCGCTTCGGTTGCTGGTCGGGGAGCTCGCCTCGGAGGGGGCGGTCGCCCGACTGGAGGTGCCGCCACTTTCCGCGGAGGCCGTGATGAAGCTAGCCGAGGGCCGCGGGATCGACGGCGGGGACCTCTATCGAAAGACGAACGGGAACCCCTTCTTCGTCACCGAGGTCCTCGCAGCCGGAGCCGATCGGGCCCCCGATACCGTCCGGGACGCCGTGATCGCACGGTCGGCACGGCTGTCCGAGCCCGCACGAAGGCTTACCGAAGCCGTCTCGATTCTGCACCCGTCCGCGGAATTCCGATTGCTGGAGGCGATCGCCACGGACACCGTCGACCGCACGGAGGAGTGTCTCGCGTCCGGGATGCTTGTCTCCACCCCGGAAGGGGTGGCTTTCCGGCATGAGCTGGCTCGGCTGATGGTTGAGGAGAGCCTTTCCCCAGATAGGCGAATCGAGCTCCACCGCGACGTGCTGAAGGCTCTGGGGCCTCCTGGCGGCGGGTCGCACCTCGCTCGCCTCGCTCATCACGCGGAGGGCGCCGCCGACGCCGAGGCGGTTCTGCGGCTTGCTCCGGCTGCGGCGGAAGCCGCGTCGTCGCTCAGTGCCCACAGGGAGGCCGCAGCTCAGTGGCAGCGCGCGCTGCGCTTTGCCGGCGATCTCTCAGCTGAGAAGCAGGCGGAGTTCCGGGAACAGCTCGCTTACGAGCTCTACCTGACTGGCGAGCTCGAGCAGGCGATCGCGGTCCAGGAGCAGGCGCTCGCTCTGCGGAGAGGACTCGATGACCCTCTCGCGGAGGGCGAGTGTCTGCGCTCACTGTCCCGGCTCTACCGGTTCTTCGGTCGCACCCCGGAGGCGGCGGAAACCGGCCGGGAGGCAGTGGCGCGACTCGAGGAGTTGCCGGGCGGCCACGAGCTGGCGATGGCGTACGTCAATCTGGGCCACCTCTATGCGGTCGCTGAGGCAGTCGATGAGGCCATCGAGTGGAATGCGAAGGGTGCCGAGCTCGCCGATCGGCTGGACGACGAGGAGGCCTCGATCTACGCGCTCACCAATGAGGGCGCCGACGAGGTGCTCATAGACGCCCCGGGGGCACCGGCGAAGCTGGAGCGCAGCCTCGAGCTCGCGCTCCGATCCGGTTTCGAGGAGAACGCGGGGCGGGCCTTCCTCAATCTTGTCTGGTGGCCAATCCGCCAGCGCCGGTACGACATCGTCGAGCGCTACCTGGAGGATGGGCTCAAGTACTGCACGGAGCACGGCATGGATCTCTGGCGCTGCTTCTTCGTTCCCTGTCGGGCCAGGATGCACCTCGACCGTGGACGTTGGCTTGAAGCCGCCGAGGTCGCGGCGGTGGCCCTGCAGGATCATCGGACCTTTCCGGTTCCGCGCGTGTATGCCCTATCGGTGCTGGGCCTCGTTCGCGCCAGGCGTGGAGACCCGGACGTCTGGCCGCTGCTGGATGAGGCGATCGCCCTGGCTGAGCCGAGCGGCGAGCTGCAGCGGATCGGTCCGGCCGCCGCGGCTAGGGCCGAGACTGCCTGGCTCGAGGGCAATCGGGATGCGGTTCGCGAGGAGACCGAGGCGGCGCTCGAGTTGGCGATCGAGCGGCATGCTGCTTGGCCCATGGGCGAGCTCGCGTACTGGCGCAAGCGAGCCGGCATCGAGGAGGAGATCGCCGGAATCGCGGAGCCCTACGCTGCCCAGATCGCCGATGACTGGCGGCGGGCCGCCGAGCTATGGGATCAGCTCGGCTGCCCGTACGAGGCGGGACTCGCCCTGGCAGAGGGAGATGACGACGCCATGCGCCGTGCCCTGGACGATTTCCTGCGACTTGGCGCCCGACCGGCCGCGGCGATCGTCGCGCGCCGCTTGCGAGAGCGCGGCGTCAAGGGAGTTCCCCGCGGGCCGAGGCCCGCGACCCAGGAGAATCCCGTCGGCCTGACAGCCCGGGAGCTGGAGGTTCTGGAGCTGGTTGCCCAGGGGCTCCGCAATGCCGAGATCGCAGAGCGGCTCTTCCTCTCGGAGAGGACCGTCGGCCACCACGTCTCGGCGATCCTCCGCAAGCTCGAGGTGCGCAGCCGAGCCGAGGCGAGCGCAGAGGCGGTCCGGCTGGGCATAGCCGAGCAAGATGGGTAGTCCCTGCTCCCAATCTAGGTAGGCCTGCCGATGTGCGGCATCGGGGCCGCGCGTAGCTTCGCCTCCACGGTTAGGGATTCGACTGAGGAGGAAGCAATGAGTCACGCAATCAAGAGAGCAGTCGCCGTGGTCACCGTGCTCGCCGCATTTGCGGCGATCTCGGCCCCCGCGGCGAGCGCCAGGTTCGATCTGAATCCGCCTAGCGCGAATGAGCCGGCCCAGACGGCGGCCCCGGCGTCCACAACCCCGGCAATCTCGACGAGCTCGTCGAGCGGCTTCGATTGGGGCGACGCCGCGATCGGTGCGGGCGTCGCGCTGGTCCTCGTCACCCTCGGCGGAGGCGCCGTGTTGATGAGCCGCCGGCAGGCGAGGAGCCGGCCCGCGACGACGAGCTGAGCTTCCAGCGAATCCCGCTGGATGGCGCTGGCGGGTGGCCGGATCACCCCCGGCCGCCCGCAGCGCCACCGCTCGTCGTATTGACCCGCGCTCCCGGCCGCGGCCTAGCGAGGATAGTGGTCAAGGTTCGAGTCGCGGCGGAGCAGCCGGCCGGCGCGGTCGGCGACCGCTGCGGGGACCCGCAGGCCCAGGCCGACGACGCGGCGCGCCACTCCGAAACCAGCGCTCGCGGCCCCGGCGGTGACGTCACGGGCGGCCTCGATTCCGCCCTCGGCGGCGCGGCGCCCGACGGAGGTGGCGCGGCCGACCAGCTGACCGGGAAGCTCGGCGAGAGAGCGCGAGCCGTCGCTCGGCGCCCACTCCTCGGCGTCGGCCGGAGCGGGGGCTGGGCGCTGCGGTCTCCTGATCCCCGCCTTCTCGGCCAGCTCCGCCTCGCGGCTCTTGGAATCCCCTCGGCTGCTCGCCTTCGCCGACGAGGCGGCGCGCCGCTCGGCCTCCCTCTTCAGGTCCTCGACCGACCCCTTCAGGGTCGATTTGTGCGCCCTGCGGGCGACCGGCCCCGGCAGCGGGATACCCACCTCGAGGCCGAGCTTGTAGGTCGCGCGTGTGCGGCCGTCCCCCAGGTCGTCGAACAGGTAGTGGCCGTCGGCGCCGTTGATGCCGTTGCCCTCGACGAAGTCCCACTCGATCCGCTCGGGCTCGTCGTAGCGGTAATCGAGTGTGTAGTCGACCTTGCGCACCTTCGCGTCGATGAAGAGGCGCACGCGCTTGCCGCGTCCCTTCTTGTCCCAGTCGAGCACCTCGGTGTCGACGACCGCGCCCTGCCAGGAGGGGAAGGTCTCGTAATCGGTGATCGCGTCGAAGCAGGTCTGCATCGGCGCGGCGATCTCGACGGTGTGCTCGGCCCAGTTCAGACCCATCCTCTCTCCTCTCGGCTAGGAGCGCTGGCCCGCGAGCTCGGCGATCGGCGCCGGCTCGAAGGGCACGCCCGCGGGTCGCTCAACCCTATCCGGGTGGAGGAGGTGGGCGAGCAGCTCGGTGCCGTCGACCAGGCGCGGCCCGGGGCGGGAGAAGGAGGCCGCGCCGTCGACCGCCCAGATCCGCTCGGCGCCCGTGGCGGCGAGCTCGGCGGCATGGTCCTCTACCTCCGAGCGCGCCTGGCCGGCGTTCCAGCCGCACGGCATCGCCACCACGACGTCGGGGCTGGACGCGGCGATCTCGTCCCAGCTCGCGGTTGGGCACTTGCCCCCGCGCACGCAGAGCAGCGGATCGCCGCCGGCGATCTCGATCATCTCCGGCACCCAGTGCCCGCCGGTGAAGGGCGGGTCGAGCCACTCGAGGGGGAGTACGGTCGCGCGATCGGCGCCCTCTACGGCTGCGCGGACCGCCGCGAGCCGCCGCTCGAGCGAGCGGCGCAGCTCGGTGGCCCGGTCACTCACCCCGGTCACCTCGCCGAGGCGGTCGATGTCGTTGAGGACCTCGCCGAGGTCGTCGGGGTCGAGGGAGCTCACGCGCGGCCTGCTCGGCAGGCGCGCGGCAACCCCAACGACGTCGTCGTAGGAGACCGCGCAGACCTCGCAGAGCGCCTGGGTGACGATCAGGTCGACGTCGAGCTCGGCGAGGACCGGCTCATCCAGCTCGTAGAGATGGCGACCCTCGCCGGTCAGGCGGCGCACCTCGGCGTCGATCTGCCCGGCCGAGAGCCCCGCGGGGACCAGGCTGCGGGTCAGGTGGCGCTTGCCGGCGGCCTCGGGCGGGTAGTCGCATTCGTGGGTGACAGCGACGACTTGCTCGCCGAGATCCAGGGCGAATAGCATCTCGGTCGCGGACGGAACCAGGCTCGCGATTCGCACCACACGAATATGGCACTTCTGAGCGACGACGACATCAAGGAGCGGCTCAAGGAGCTCGACGGCTGGCGCCAGCGAGGCGAGTACATCGTCAAGAGCTTCGACCGCGGCGATTTCGTCGGCTCGGTGAAGTTCGTCGACTCGCTCGTCGAGCCCGCCGAGGAGATGGGCCACCACCCGGACATCGCGATCTCATGGAGTCAGGTCGAGGTGGCGCTCTCCACGCACACCGAGGGCGGCGTCACCGAGAACGACTTCGAGCTGGCGAAGAAGGTCGAGGCCCTGGCGTAGCGTCGCCGCAAACACCGTCACGGTGTCCGGTAGCCTTGGCTCGTCGCCAGTGACCGACGACGATCCCCCTCGAAGTACGCGCGCCCGATCGGGCGTAAGCGAGCCGGCCGGCTGCCGGCGGCCTGACACCGGGCGGCGACGATGAGCGCTGTCCTTCTCGTCTTGTTGTTCGTGTTGATCGCGATCAACGGCGTCTTCGTGGCCGCCGAGTTCGCCCTGGTTCGTTCCCGGCGCTCGCGTATCGAGCAGCTCGCCAGCGAGGGCGCCCGTGGCGCGTCGACCGTGATCGAGGAGCTCGACCGAATCGACGAGTACCTATCCGCCTGCCAGCTCGGCATCACGATGGCCTCGATCGGGATCGGTTTCCTCGGCGAGCCCGCCGTTGCGAGGCTGATCGAGCCGATCTTCGGCGGGCTATCCCATGGGGTCGCCGTGGCGATCTCGGTGGCGATCGCCTACACGCTCGTCACGGCCCTCCACGTCACCGTCGGAGAGCAGACGCCGAAGCTGTTCGCGATCTCGAGGCCGGAGAGCAGCGCGCGGTTCCTTGCCGCCCCGCTGCACTGGTTCCGGCGGATCAGCGCGCCGTTCACCGTCGCCCTGACCTGGATGTCGAACGGGGTCGCGCGCCTGTTCGGCGTGCGGCCCGGGCAGCTCGACGAGGAGCAGCCGACCTCCGAGGACCTACAGGTCCTGATCTCGCAATCCGCCGTCGGCGGCAAGCTCGATCCGGGCGAGGCCGTGATGCTGCGCGGGGTCTTTCACCTGCACGAGCAGGAGGCCCGCGAGGTGATGACCCCGATCCCCGCGGTCGTCACCGTCGACTACTCGGCCAAGGTCGCCGACGCACTCAACCTCTGCATCTCCTCGGGGCACAACCGGCTGGTCGTCGTCGAGGACGGTAACGCCGACCGGGTGCGCGGCATCGTCCACGCGCTGCGGCTGGTCCGGCTGATGATGGCCGAGGGCCCTGAGGCCAGGATCGAGGGAGCGGTCAGGGACGCCCTTATCGTCCCGGAGACCAAGCCGCTCGACGACCTTCTCACGGAACTGCAGCGGCAGCGCTCCTCGATGGGTGTGGTGGTGGACGAGTACGGTCGCACCGTCGGCATCGTCACCGTCGAGGACATCCTCGAGGAGGTCGTGGGCGAGATCGAGGACGAGACCGACCCACTCGCCGGGTCGCTCCGACAGCTGGCCAACGGGGACTGGTACGTGCGCGGACACGTCTCGCTCGGCGACCTCTCAGACCGAGGCATCGAGCTGCCGGTGGACACCGATGCCTACAACTCGATCGGCGGCTACGTATTCGGCGAGCTCGGACGGCTGCCGAAGCGCGGCGACTTGATCGCCGCGGACGGTTTCGAGATCCGGGTGGAGTCGGTCCGCGAGAACCGGATCGAGGCTGTTCGGATCCACTCCCTCAGCGCGTGATGCGAGGGCGCGCCGCCAGGCGCGACCCGTTTCATAGTGGTTGCAGGGCTTTTTCCTTCCGTCCGTTTAGGGCTCTACGTTGCCGGTTGATTCGAGGGTGCATCAAGGCGGTCGGCCGGGGTGCAACCCGATTTGAGTCGGGTCTGAGGAGGCCACATGTGGGTCGTCCGGTTCAGCGATAAGCAGCTCGAGGTGATCAGGGCGGTGCTCCGCTCAGAGGAGCACCGGGGGCCGGTACTCGAAGGCGCTTTGGAGGCGCTCGATCTGGCGCGGTGGGACGACCTGCCGGAGGCCCAGCTTCCCTGGGCCGAGGTCGAGGCCGCGGCAAGCAAGCAGGGTGTGTCCGAGGCCGACGTGATCTGGGATCGTTCCGGCCGCCATGAGGAGCCTGCGGTACCCCCGATCGGAACGAAGTCGCGCGTCAAGCGCAAGGGCAAGCAGGCCGCGTAGCTCGCATCTCCG